>CAZBDD010000088.1:0-6406 GCA_964490475.1 uncultured Desulfovibrionaceae bacterium | reverse complement strand
TTCAAAATGTTGGGGTGCAGACACAATTTGCCCCTTTGGAAGAAATTTCTTTACGCCATGAACAAGGCGCTCTTTGGTTACGTTTTACCATTGCTCCTCGTAGTCCTGGCCCTGATGCCAATCAAACTTTTCTGCTAGACATGGGGGAAGACGCTAGTCTTGCGCCCATACTTTTTGTAGCGCAAAAAGACGATTTTTCGCAAGAAATAGCCTGGGAAAAATATACACCATCACAAGGTGCTGTTTTCTTAATGCCGCAAGCGCAGGATGTGCCGGTTACAGCCTTTATTCGCATGGAGGGCATTCCTGGTTTGTGGTTTACTCCCTTTTTGCGCACACCGCATAATGCCGCCACTTCAACAGAATTATTTGCAACGCCAGCTGCCATTGTAGCACTAGTCGTGGTGATGGTGCTTTGCCTTTTGCGTGGTCTTACGGAAAAAGGACAGTGGCGGTACTGGGCCGGTTTATATACGGCGGTAACACTTTTTTACGCCATTGTGGGGGTACCTAGCGGTGGGAAAGGTTATATTCCTTTAGCGCATATGGCACAGACCATGGCTCCTGGGGTGGCCCTTATTTTATGGGCTCATGTGGGGCGGCATCTGTTGCAAACACCGCAAAAATCACGAGCCTTGGATTTGCAATATATGGGGCTTACCCTCATAGGGGTGGTAGTGGCTTTATTGCCCCTGATACCGGGTTTTGTATGGACAGTGCACTATTTGTCTTTATGGCCTCTGCTGACGCTGTGCTTTGTGCCAACCACTCTTGGGGCATGGATGAACGGTTTGACCGGTGCCAAGCGTTATATTGTAGCATGTATTTTACCTCCCTTGGGGGTAGCTATAGGTCTTGTGGGGCTTTTTGAACCACGTTTTGAACAAATCTTTTTCTTGCCTGTGGCAGTTCTTCCGGCCTTGCCTTTATGGGGATTGGCGCTAGGTATATTGATGTTGACCGGCACGACGCGAGCGCGCGGTTTTGCGCAGCAAGATGAGGAGCTTTCAGCTGCAGATCTTGCTTTAGAGTCGGTAGAAAGTGTGGTTCGCAGTGATCCTAATTTACGTTTGATACCGGCTGGGCAAGCTCAAAGTGTAGAAGAAGAAGTCAGCGATGAAGAAAACACGACATCCCAAAAAGTTTCTTCCGATTTAGAAGAAACCTTACGTTGGCCTGTGGAGCAACTATTGCGAGATGTGGCGGTTCTGGAGGCCTGTTCTTTGCCCGTGGCTGCTAAAGCTAGTGTGGCATCTATCATTAATAGTACAAAAGATATAGCTAGCATTATTGATACTCCGGCCAAGGAACGTACAGGCATCACATCCATGGGGGGCACGCAGGAACATGTTTTTGACTTGCAAAGCCTTTTGCGGCAAGCGCATGATACGGTATCTCCTGTGGCAGATAAGAAAAATATTGCCCTTTCGTGGTTTATGCAACCTAACTTAGCTCCTTGTTATAAGGGCGATGCTTTACAATTACTTTTTGTTCTACGCTTACTTTTAGAATCTTCGGTACGCTCTACGCATAGAGGGGCTGTGCATCTTATTGTGCGTCGTGTACCTGAAAGTGTGAATCCTGGGCATTTGCTCTTTACTGTTACCGACTCAGGTACAGGCAAACCACCGCACGATCGTAGCATTACCGCTTTGGCAAGGGCATGGGAATTATCGGCATCTTATCGAGGTTTCCTAGGTGTAGAAAGTAATGCTCTTGGGGCTGCCATATCTTTTACAGTACATTATGAAGTATGCACCAGCACACATGTGCGAGAAGCTGAAGACTCACAAGATAAACCATTACCTATTATATTGGTATCTGATAATGCTGAAGAAAGGCATATGTGGGGATTTTTCTTAGAAAAAATGCCTAGAGTATTAGAGGCGCGCACAGGGGAAGAAGCTGTGGCTTTATATAAAGAACATGGCGCCGCTTTACTTATTTTAGATGCCAGAATGCCTTTGCCTATGGTGCAACAATCTATGCAGGCTTTGCAACAAAGCAGTATAGAAAAAAATGAACCATTTCCTATTTCCATAGGTATTTATATGGATTTTGAAATGGCTGATGCTTTAAAAGATATGGGTTTTACGCATCTTCTTCCCATACCCATTACACGGCATATCTTGTGCGAAAATGTCGAGCATCTTTTAATGCAAGCACAAAGAATGGCAGAGGACTCTGTGGCCACCTCTGATACAGCGTATGCATCGCAAGAGACTATGCCAGAGGAGCAAAGTTCAGAATACGAACGCGCTGAGTCGTTAGATGTGCAAGAGCAATCGTTCGTTATGCCGCAAGAGGCAAACACAGAGTTAGAATTGACAGCTCATGCCTTTGTAGAAAGTCAAGATGAACGCGTTAATGCTGTGCCGCAAGTAGAAGAACAAGAGTATGTTGCTGAAAATACACAGCAAATTTTTAGCGACGCGGCAAGTGAAGGCATAGATAGTAAAGAAAATGCTATGTATCCACCTCTAGCTAATCAAAACGATGAAGAGGAGGACATCATTGATACAGGCTTACCCATTTTAGATATGGGGCATACGCAAAGCGCAACTTCCATGCCTGAATTGCTTATGCCACCATTGCCGCGAACGCGTTTTGTACAAACAGTTCCAGAGCATGTGTTAAGTATGGCTAGTCCTTTAGAACATGAAGAAGATAAAAAATATGTTTTGGATATTCATATGCCCTCGACGAGGGACAACGCAGAATCAGCTGAAGATTTTGTGCAGGAATCTTTTGGGTGGGATGTTCAGGATAATTTAGAAGTAACTGAGGCAGAAAATGTATATGTTACAGAGGATAAAAACCTTGCTAAAAGACCTGCTCCTTCAGAAGATAAAAGCAATTCCGCCTATTTAACATCTCTTTTGGATGATGGTGATCTGGTGCAAACGCAGCAGGAAGAGTATCCTTCTGAAGAAATAGCAGATCCGGTGTTGGAAGAACAAAGCCCTGTGCAGCACTTACAAAAAGAAGCTTTTTATGAACAAAATGACATCGTTGAACCATCAAACTTAGAAGGGGTAGCAGAAAATCCAGCGCAGCGGCAAGAAACTATTTCTGATGAAATACCCCCTGCCCATGCAGAGGGCACTGCGCTACTGGTTGAAGATGCTGCGACAGCTGATGACATTCATGAACAAAATAACACAGCTGAGATAGTGCAAGAAGTAGCGAAGCCAACACAAGCTTCTTCTGATGTTGCGCAAGTAGTGGGAGCATCGGCTACGGAAGAAAAGGTTCAAGTCGGCAAGATACAGCTTGCGAAAAAAGATAAAAAAGCAAAGCTAGTTTCCAAAATCAGTGTGAAGAAGCCAAAAATTGTCATGTCTTCTTCATCGGTAAAAGGTAGCAATGAAACTCCTGTAACTGCGCAAAGCGAAGGAGAAACGAAAGCTGATTCCACTGTTAAGAAAGTAAATCCAGTCATAACGGCTGTAAAGCGTATGCCTAAGATTACTGTGAGCTCTGGAAGTAAAAAGAATAAAGAAGTAAAAGCCCCAGAAGTTTTAGAAGTCGTACCACAGCAAGAAGTTGTGCCAACGAGTGATAGTTTGCAAGAGCCAACTTTTGTGGTTGCACAAGCTTCGGAAGTGCCCTCAGTACCTATGGCATCAGAAACACCTATGGTGACAGAAATATCTGAACCAGCAGAAAGCTCCGTCTTGCCTTCTGCGCCAGAGGCTACTTCTGTGAATGAAGAACAAGCTGTTCGTTCACAAAGTTCTTGGCATATGCCGTCTATGGGTACAGCCTCTGCATCTATAAGTTCTGGTATATTAGATAATGTATCTGCTTCTGATGAATGGGTAGGCGAACCAATGCCCATAGGAACGCCTATTTCCACAGAAGAGAAAGATGGTAGCCAAGTTCAAGAAACACAAAATATGGCCGAAGTGTCGCGTACTGCTGCAGAAAAACGCGGTCGTGAAGAATTGGCGCATTTGCGTGAATATTTAGATAAGAAAAATGAAAGCATACTTTCTTCGGCGCACTCTCCTTTTGAATGGGTAGGAGAACCTTCTCCCATAGAGCCGAGCAAGCCACAAAAGTCAGAGGACCCCATTTATGCGCCTTCAAAAATTTCTGAAGAGCCAAATATGGGCACGTTTTCTTTTTCCCAGCTATCGGATATGCCAGTACATGCGCCGGCGCAAGAAATTGTGCATGAACCTGTTGCTGAATCTATGGAAGCGGAGCATCAGCATGAACCAAGTTTTGTTTTGGAAGAAACACCCGCTGAGCCAGCGTACGCTTCCCCTACGTTTATTGAAGCAAAAGAAACGGATGCATTTTCTACAGAAAATAGTGGGCATGTGGAAAACTCTGTTTTGGATACAGAGCCCTTACAAATGCAAAAGATATTGTCGCCTATAGAACAATTGCTGGTGGATTTAGATGAAAATATTCTTGCAGCTAAAAGAGCTTTTGCCACCGAAAATGCGCAAGGTGTAGAAGATTCGGCCGATGCTATAGCTTCTCATGCGGAATCATTTGGTTTACGCACCTTGGGCAGGTTGGCACGCACGGTACAAGCTGCGGCTCATGCTCGTGATATGGAAGCCTTAGGAGATTTATTACCAGAGCTGGACATGAGTGTACAAAGAAATAGAGCTGCACTGGAAACATAAAACAAGGCTAGTTAATCACTTTTCTGGGGGAAACTTTTGCCAAAAAGTTTCCCCCAAACCCCCTTTAAAACGCGCTTATTACCCTTATTGTAAAAATATTAGGCTGTTATTTATGGCGCGCTGTGAGGGGAGGGGGCAGTTTTTTGTTGTTAGCAAAAGAGCCTTTTTCCCTACAAGAAGTGAATGAATCGCATTTCTTTTTCCTTTTGGACTGTACGCAACACAGGGCAGTTCTATAGATTGTTACATGCTGAGGTATCTTGTGCAACTAGATTGGAGTAACTTTCTTTCTTTAGGATTTTTATTTTTTCTCCATGCCTTTACTGTTTTAGCGCTAGGGCATGTATTATTAAATAAAAGTAATCCCAGATCGGCTTTAACATGGACAATTGCTCTTTTGTTTTTGCCTGGTATAGGGGTTCTTTTATATGTTATTTTTGGTATTTCGCGTGCAGAAAGTCGCGCTGCCTACTATATGCGTAAAGCTAAACTTAAAGCAGAGCATCAGGCAGAGTATTGGCAATGTGATGAAATGTCTAAAAAAACCCTAGGACATGTACAGAGTTCGTCCATACCTCCACGCTTTTTAGCTTTAAGTTATATAGGGCGTAAACTTACCAATAAGCCTTTAAGTGGCGGCAATTCCATTCATCCACTATATAATGGTGATTCAGCATATCCTAATATGCTTCAAACTATTGAAGAGGCAGAAGATTACGTCTATTTAACCACCTTCATTTTCAATGGTGGTGAAATAGGTGAGAAATTTGTTAAGGCTTTAGCTCAAGCAGCACAAAGAGGAGTGGATGTACGCTTAATGGTGGATGGGCTTGGACAATTCTACTCACGCACGCGTGTATGGCGTGTATTGAAAGATAGTGGTGTACAGGTGGTGCGCTTTTTACCGCCAAGACTATTTCCTCCTAATTTTTCCATAAACTTACGTAATCATCGTAAAGTCTTGGTAGCGGACGGCTGGGGATTCACGGGAGGGATGAACATTGCGGACTATCATGTGCGGTCACACGAAAACTTTTCCGTTCAAGACGTACACTTTCTTTGTTCAGGCCCTATTGTTACACAGTTACGTGAAGCTTTTTTATTAGACTGGGGCTTTTGCACAAATAATTATGCTGTTTCTCAACGTAAAACGGAAGAAATGTGTGGTGACGTGTTGTGTCGTATGGTACTTGATGGACCAGGCTCTGGTAAAGATCCTCTACACGAACTCTTTTTTAGTGCTATAAGCGCTGCGCATTCGTGCGTGTGCATAATGACCCCATACTTTTTGCCCTCTCATGAGGTTATGGGGGCTTTAAAATCTGCTGCTTTACGTGGTGTCGAGGTGCATATTATTTTGCCTGCTAAAAATAATATTTTTGCAGTGCATTGGGCTACCTATCATCTTTTGCCCACTTTATTAGAGTCTGGCGTGCGTGTATTTTATCAAGATCCACCTTTCGCCCATACAAAACTTTTTGTGGTGGATGACTACTATGTGCAAATAGGATCGGCAAATTTTGATGCACGTTCTTTGCGTTTAAATTTTGAGTTGAATGTAGAATGTTTTGATACGTCTTTTGCACGTCAAATCAAGGAATATTTTGATATAGTTCTTCTGGAAAGCCGAGAATATACAATGCAGGATGTAGAAAAGGTGTCATTACCCAAGCGCTTGATTCATGCAGCTTGTTGGATTTTTTCTCCGTATTTGTAAGAAGAAATAAGGCCTCTGCACAATTCATTGTGCGGAATCTTAGACT
>CAZBDD010000087.1:0-6408 GCA_964490475.1 uncultured Desulfovibrionaceae bacterium | reverse complement strand
TTGGAGAAGTGGTGCGGCGTGGTGCTTATTGTTGCGCGCTTGTTTCTGAGCTTGTGGGAGCGCAAGATATTGCGGCACAAGTGGATAGGGTGCGCAAAGCCATGAAAGGATAGTTTGGGTTTAAAGTATTGTAAAAAATATAGAGGTGAAAATGTTTTCTGTTCCTGTTGGGAGTGAATTTGTACCTGATTTTTCAAAAGGTCTTATTGCGGCCATTGCACAAGATGCGCAAGATGGTGAAATATTAATGTTAGCGTGGATGAATGCTGAAGCTTGGGAAAAAACTTTAGAAACGGGTGAAGCGCATTATTATAGTCGCTCTCGTCAAAAATTATGGCACAAGGGCGGCACATCCGGTCATGTGCAAAGGGTGCACAGTATTCGGCTTGACTGTGACAGTGATGCTGTTATTCTACGCATCGAGCAAGTGGGGGGCGCGGCCTGTCATAAAGGGTATCGTTCCTGTTTTTATCGTCAGTTACAAGATTCTACAGTGGAGCAATGCAGTCCACATATATTTAATCCTGAGGAGATTTATAAATGAGCCAACCCATTTTAAAATTGGGCATTCCCAAGGGGTCGTTAGAAGACGCAACCATCAATCTTTTTGAACGCGCTGGGTGGAAAATTCGCAAGCATCACCGTAATTACTTTCCGGATATTAATGATCCTGAAATCAGTGCTTCTTTATGTCGTGTACAGGAAATCGGCAATTACGTTGTTGATGGTATTTTGGATGCAGGTTTAGCTGGGCTAGATTGGCTACAAGAAACCGGAGCCTTTGAGCATGTGGTTAAAGTTTCAGATCTTGTATACTCTAAAACGTCTAACCGTCCAGCGAGATGGGTGTTGGCTGTAGCTGGCGATTCGCCTTATTATAAGCCTGAAGACTTAGCAGGAAAACGCATTGCCACAGAGCTTGAGGGGCTTACGAAGTTGTACTTTGAGCAAAAGGGCATTGATGTTTCGGTGTTTTATTCTTGGGGTGCTACAGAAGCTAAAGTAGTTGAAGGTTTAGCTGACGGCATTGTGGAAGTGACAGAAACGGGTACTACCATTAAGGCTCATGGTTTGCGCATTATAGATGAGGTCATGAGTAGTAATACGGTTTTCATTGCCAATAAACAAGCATGGGAAAATCCAGAAAAGCGTCGTAAGATAGAGCAAATTGATTTGCTTTTGCAAGGTTCCTTATGTGCAGAAAGTTTGGTGTGTTTAAAGCTTAATGCGCCTTCGCAAAACTTGACTGCCATATTAGATTTGTTGCCGGCGCTCAATTCACCCACAGTTTCGCCTTTACGCGATACGCAATGGCTTTCATTGGAAACCGTGGTAAGTACACACATTGTGCGTGATCTTATTCCGCAACTACGCAATGCTGGTGCGCAAGGCATCATTGAATACGCATTGAATAAGGTAATATAATATGTCACAAAATGATGCTTCACAAAATTTTTTAGATACATTACCGGAGCTGCGTGAAAAGGAACAATTCACCTTTGCATGTAATGAAACAGTGCCCTGTTTTAATCGCTGCTGTGCTGAGCTCACTTTGCCTTTAACACCTTATGATGTGCTGCGTTTGTGTCGACACTTTGAGGTGGAAAGCGAAAAATTTTTAAAATCACATGCGCAAATGCGTTCTTTTCCTGATACAGGTTTCCCTTTGCCCTTATTGAAAATGCAAGATGGCCCTTCGGAGCCATGTCCTTTTGTTATGCCGGCAGGCTGTTCTATTTATGAAGATAGGCCGGGTGCATGTCGTACATATCCTTTGGGACGCGGCACTAAACTTGACGATAAGGGAAATGTCGTAGAGCGCTTTTTTATTGTTCAAGAAGATCATTGTAAGGGCTTCGATTGTGGTTCGCCATGGACAGCGCATGAATGGTTGAAAGATCAAGGCTTGGATCCCTATAATGAATCCAATGATCGGTATATGAAACTTATGGCCAAGGTCAAAGAAACGGGCGAGCCTGTCAGTGCTAAGATGGCCAGCATGATAATTTTGTGCTTGTATCAATTAGATCGTTTTCGTGTTTTTATAGCGGATATGAAAGTATTTTCAAAACTTGATATAGATACCGCGCGTTGTGAGGCTATTATGGCTCACGATGAGGAATGTCTTAACTTTGCCTATGATTGGCTAGAATTGGTACTGTTTAACGTATGCCCCACCTTGAAACGCAAGGCATAGGCCTCTCTCATCCCAAAATTTGGGAAGCGCACGCTTTGGCTAAAATCTTGGCCAAAGAGGTTTCGCAAGAGCGTAAAAATCATGGTGTGCCAGATAAAGCACATGTGGTTTTTACCAATGGATGCTATGATATTTTGCATCCCGGCCATGTGTCGCTTTTGGCTGATGCTAAAAAATTAGGGGAGATTCTTGTGCTTGCTTTAAACACAGATGCTTCGGTGCGTCGTTTAGGCAAAGGCAAGGAGAGACCTATTAATTCGCTAAGTGTGCGAGCTTTCATGGCAGCGCATTTGGAAAGTGTGGATTATGTGACCTGCTTTGATGAAGATACTCCGCTAGAGATTATTACTTTGCTTAATCCGGATGTTTTGGTCAAAGGAGGGGATTGGCCTGTGGATAAAATTGTAGGGGCAGATGTGGTGCAAAAGCGTGGTGGCTTAGTGTATTCTTTGCCTTTGCTTGAAGGGTATTCCACCACGGGCATTATAGAGCGTATTCGCACAGAGTAGGGCGAGATGTCGTTAAAATAGTCCCATTAGTATTGTTTAAGAAGGGACGGAGAGCTTTCGCAAAAAAACTCTCCGTCCCTTCATCCATTTTAAAAAGTAAGGGTTTCGTATAAAACTACACGTTGTTTGGCCATTTTTTTACTTTTCACTTACGCGTAACCATAAACCTTGATGATTAGCCATGGCAAAGGGTTCTACTTGATTTTTGTATTGAGCTTCTGGAATAAGTAAATAGTTGGGCTGACTTAAATTATCTAGTACAAATTTTCTTTTATCTAGTTTCGCTACTAATATGGCATGACCGCCCACATTGATTTTATCATGCAAAAAAACTACCCACAAATCTTCCTTAGGCCATGTAAAATGCTGTAGGGCAAAATACTTGGCAATGGCATAATCTTCACAATCCCCACTTTTATTGGCCATAAACTCTTTCGGTGTTGCCCAGTATTCGTTTTTTCCGTAGAAATCTTTATCTTTACGCGAAGAAATACTGTTAAAAAATCCATTGATATTACGTAAAGTTTTTAAAGATTTTGGACTCTTTAGTGTTATTTTACTAAGAGCTATCCATTGCCCTTTATGCATAGGGGTTAAAGGAATATTTTGCGCTTTGAAAATGTCATCATTATGGTTTTGTAAAATTTCGCGCCAGCGAGTTCGCAATAACTGTTGTTTTTCAGGTAATGTTAACTTTTCAGATAAGACAAACTCGGCTCCAAGCACTTTTATGCGTGGCGTGTCTTTAGGAATTTGAATGGTTATTTTTTCGGCGTAAGTAGTAGTGGAAAAAAAGCTTGTAAAGAGCAAAATAATACAAAAGTAAAATGTTTTCAATATAATTGTCTGTTTCATCATAAATCCTTGTAAGGCATTGAGTCTGCGTCTGTGGGCTCATAAGTTACCTTATGAGCCGTAAAATATTGATGTTGTGAAGAAAATTTTGCCTAGAGCAGGGCAGTCATATTCAGGCGAGAGAAGCAAAAAAGTCTAGCAAGTACGTAACGATGTTTAAGCCATGTTAGTCAGCCTTTTTTGTTAAGGCTTTTCTGTCATCCAATAAGAAAATAAGCACTGTAGAAAGAATAAGTACAGCGCCAAACCACCCTAGGGTCGAGAAGCTTTCCCCCCAAATGTACCATGCAGCAATTGTTGCTATGACAGGTTCTAAGGTAGCTAATACAGCGGCCTTAGTTGGGTGTAAGCGTTTTATAGCTTCGCAATAAGTCCAATAAGCAATATAGGTACTCATAAAGCCAATACCAAATATGGCCAACCATGCCTGTAGCCCCAAATCAAAGCGCAAGTTTGTTAGTGGCAAAAGGCACAATGCTGCTACTAAAGAGGCATAGCCATATAATGTAAATGGGGTGTAAGTTGCAAGCAGTTTTTTAGTAACAACATAATGTGTAGCATAAAGAAAACCAGAGAGTAATCCAAATATTATGCCTAAAAGTGGCAAGGAAGATGTGCTTTCTTGAGCAGATGCTGTGTTATTTAGCTCTGCCACTGAAGCTACTTCAGCTGGGGAAAAACTCATAAGCATGCCACCGATTAAAGCTACAATAATGGCAAAACCTGTTATAAATGTAAAACGGAGCCCAAAAAATATACGTGAAAAAATAGCTACCCATGCGGGAGCGGTGTATAAAAGTACAGAGGCTAAGGCCGCACCTCCTTCTTTTACAGCGTATTGATAGACTACAAAGAAAGTGGCAATAGAAAAGATACCAAAAAAACAAAAGCCAAAAAAGTCTTTTGTACTATGCACCTTAGCTTGCTTGATACAAAGTGCATGCATAAAAAGAAAGCTACCACCAATAAAAGCTCGCCAAAAGGCCACGTCAAGAGGTGCAATGCCAGACTCCATGGCAATGCGCCCTAAAATACCTAAAAAGCCCCAACATGTGGCTGCCACAAAAATAAAAAAATATCCTGCATACAATTGCATAAAATTACAAACCCTTTTTGCATTTACTTACTGTAATACGTGTTAATAGCTCGACACCTCGCAAAAGTGCCTCTTCATCAAAATCAAAAGCAGCGGTATGGTGACCTCCCTTACCGCGAATTCCTAATTGTATATATGTGCCACGCCCCCCATGAGCTTGTACATCTTGTAAAAACCATGTAAAATCCTCAGAGGCCCAAAATTTTTCTTGTTCTATAAGATTGTCAAAGCAAGGCATTTTTTTAGCTACCTGCAAAAGTTCTTGGGCTAGGCTTACATCAGAAAAACCGTTAACACAATTACCCATAACAGTAAATGTGTGTGAACAATTCCACATGGTCGCTGCTCCTTGGCAAATACGCTTGGCATTGTCTGTCATCCAGGCGTTAATTTCTTCATCAATGCCCCGCGTTTCCCCTGCAAGCCAGGCATGGGCAGGTATTACATTAGACGCACCAGTGCAATGAAGCTCTCCAATATTTATTCGGCTTTGTCCTTTTCCGTGTCGCGGTATGGCATGCATGCCTTGAACCGCTGTGGCAGCGGCAAGTAAAGCATTATTGCCTTGGTGCGGGGCCAATCCCGAATGGGCCGGAGTTCCCACAAAGTTCACTTCAAAAGATGTATTAGCCAAAAAATGCGTGGTCCCTGCTATAAGGGTACCGGCTTGTTGGGCTTGAATTCCTAAATGAAGGCCATATACTTCTGCCACATTTTTCATGACTCCGGCTTCGAGCATGGCTTTGGCCCCTTGGCCTACTTCCTCTGCAGGTTGAAAAATAAGGCGTATTGTAAGGGCTTCTGGGGAGTTTTCCAATTCGCTTTTCATGTGGTGTAGCATAAGCCCTAGTCCTACACCTATAGCGGCATGTCCATCATGACCGCATGCGTGCATAACGCCTTGGTGTAGTGAACAAAAGTTTTTTTTGGCAGGGGCATGTGTATCTAGCATTTCTTCGTGAACTTCATTGGCGTCTATATCGAATCTAAAAGCTATAATGGGCTTTTCACGACTTGTTGTACAGCCTAGGTGTATATCAAACCAAAGTCCTGTAAGACCGCCACCATCTTGTTTCATAAGGGCTATGTGCTCTGTTTTTGCACCTTCAATTATGGCTCTGGCTTCTTCTCTAGCGCATGTGGTGTGTGAGGGAGGCGTCAACCGTGCATGAGATGCGATGGCATTACGCCCCATGTTAACTTTATAGCCTAAATTTTCAAAAATTTGCGCAATTTTTGAAGTAGTACGATATTCAAGCCATGCTAATTCTGGATGTTTATGAATATCTTGTCGAAAAGCTATAATTTGCGGTGCTAATGAAAGGAGTAAAGATTGCATAAAGCCTCCCATTTCAAAACAAAAAGCATAAAATTTGTGTAAAAAATGTATCTATAATTTTTATATATAGGCATGACATGTCAAATGTCGTAATTCTGAAACCATAACGCACCTTGGCTCTATTGTATATGGAGAAATAGGTACATTATTTAAGACTCCTGTGCATGACTATTTACGCAAAAGTATAATTTTTTTATTACAGTACCAAAAATACAAAAAAACTGTGCAGGACCCTTTATTTGTAAAAAACTAAAATAAAGGGGGGCGGTACTGTGGTAAGTATCGCCCCCCTTAAAGTTATTTAAGCTGTAATTTTTATGAAGTTATACAACTTAAATAATAGGATATGCTTATTAGTATGCAGCTTCGTAAATCATGGTAACAGCAGCATCAGACATTTTGCGTGGGTTGG
>CAZBDD010000086.1:0-6483 GCA_964490475.1 uncultured Desulfovibrionaceae bacterium | reverse complement strand
CATGAGTACATTAACACCAATACTCATATTTGGAGCCCAAAAAATAGGGCTTTGTTGGGCAAAGCCTTCTAATGATTTTTTTTGACTATCATTTAAGCCTGTTGTACCTATAACTAATGGATTACCCTTTTTGCTGGCAATTTTTGCTAAAGCTAAAGAAGCTTCAGGGGTAGTAAAGTCAATAATGGCGGCATGAGGATGTAAAGCTAGCAATTCTTCCGGACAGGTGGAAATAGTGCATGGGCTGTGGCTTGTTTCTTGTGTAAAATCTTTGTGTTCTAGTAAGCCCACAAGCTGACATTCTGTATCTTGTTCTACTATTTCCACAAGGGTTTTTCCCATACGTCCGCATGCACCGGTGATGATAATAGGTGTGGCCATAATTCATCCTTCTCTTATGAAAGCACTGATCCTATCTTTTTTAAAATTTAATCAGCGATTTTTCATGTTTTCTGTTAAAATAATACGCCTTGTTCGTTGGATATGACATGAGGCGTTGTTTTTTGTGAAGTGGATTTCTCCATATTTTGTTCCTGAACTGTTTTTGCTTGGCACTTTTCAAGAAATTCCTCTTCGCTTAAAACAGCTATGCCTAGTTTTAGTGCTTTTTCCAATTTGGAACCGGCTTTCTCTCCAGCAACTAAATAGTCTAGCTTTTTAGTAACGCTGGCCGCTATTTCGGCGCCTATTGCTTCAGCCAAAGCAGCTGCTTCATGGCGCGGCATGCGCAATGTGCCAGTAAAGAGAATCTTTTTCTCAAAAAGCTCTGAATGCTTCTCTTGAGGCAGTGCAGTGCTGTGCAAAGTGCGCTGTAGGGGATATATACCTAAATCTTTAAAATCTTTCAAGAGTGTTTGATTGCTTACGCTTTGAAAATAATTTTGAATAGACGCCGCAACCTCTGGGCCAATGTCTGGCAAAGCCATAAGGTCTTCAGTGCTGGCTTGACTAATGTCATCTATATTGTTGTAATGTTTTGCTAAAAGTTTTGCTGTTTGCTCTCCTACATGGCGTATGCCAAGAGCATTAATAAAGCGCGATAACGTGACTTTTTCCTTAGCATTTTCAAAGGCGTCTACAAATTTTTGCGCTAAAACTTGCCCCATGCGCTCAAATTGCAAAAGGTCATCTATCGTAAGGCGAAAAAGATGCGCAGGGTTTTTTACATGTCCTTCCAATACTAATTTTTCAATCCATTTTTGCCCTATACCTTGAATATCTAAACCGCTTTTGCTGACAAAATGTTTAATGCTTTGCAATAATACCGCAGGGCAAGAAATATTTTGACAACGCCACGCTGCTTGCCCTTGTTCACGATGGGCAGCTTCATGACATATGGGGCATATATGTGGGAAATTATAAATTTTGGCCGAGCTTGGGCGTAAATCTAATACTGGGCCTACAATTTCCGGAATAACATCTCCAGCTCTTTGAATAAGCACCGTATCACCAATGCGTACATCTTTGGCTTGTATTTCATCTTCATTATGTAGGGTTGCACGACTTACCATGACACCGCCCACGTTGGCAGGCTCTAAAATACCCACAGGTGTGAGTACACCTGTACGCCCCACTTGAATTTCAATATTTAATAAAGTGGTTTGCACTTGTAAGGCAGCAAATTTAAAAGCTACGGCAAAGCGTGGTGCTCTGGCAGTGAAGCCAAGTGCTTCTTGGGCTTCTAGGTTGTTTTGTTTAATGACAGCTCCGTCGATTTCCATGGGATAAGTATCCCTTTGGCTTTCAATATATTGGATCCGTTCCAAGACTTCAGCGGCTGTGCACAAGATGCCCTGTGGTGGCACGGAAAATCCCCATGCTTGCAAAGAGTGCATAAGCTGTGCATGTGTTGTGGGCAAAAGGTTTTCTGCTTGTGGATATTGCATAAGCCCCTTACCGTAAGCAAAAAAGCGTAAAGGGCGCGTGGCTGTAATGCTAGTATCTAATTGACGAATGGAGCCAGCGGCGGCGTTGCGCGGGTTGGCGAAAAGTTTTTGCCCTGCCTTTTCTTGTTTGGCATTAAGGGTGGCAAAATCCTTTTTATAAATCACCACTTCGCCGCGCACCTCTAGGTGTTCAGGCAAGGGCATATTATTTTGAGGTTTAAGACGCAAGGGGATGTTTTTAATGGTACGCACAGCTTCTGTCACCACTTCGCCTACTTCACCATCGCCACGGGTTAAGGCTGTATGTAAGACCCCATTCACGTAGATAAGTTCCATGGCAAGGCCGTCTAATTTAGGGTCAAGCCAAAAACTCTCCAACAAACTATGGTCGGCATCGGGCAGGGCCTTGTGCATTCGCTGCAACCAATCATCCCACTCCTCTTTGGAAAAAACGTTGTCTAGTCCGTACATACGTTGACTATGTGTCTTTTTTTCCAGCCAAGGCAAAACAGCTCCTCCTGTACGTTGCGTTGGAGAATGCGGCAAACGTAAGTCTGGATAGCGCTCTTCAAGGTCTTGCAGTTGTTTAAAGAGAGTATCGTATTCTGCGTCAGAAATTTGCGGTGCATCGAGAGTGTGATAATTAAAATTATGCTCTTCTAAAAGAAGCACAAGCCGATGAATTTCAGATATTATGTGTTCGTTATTCATAGTTTATTTACGTTATATTGCTGTATTTTTTAAGAAATACTGATGAACTATTTCTTCAGGAGAAAACTAGCGCCAAAAAGTTTCCCCCAAACCCTTTTAAGCGCGCTTATTATCCTATCGAAAAAAAAGGTATTTTATGTGGTGACACTTGTGAGCGCGTTTTGAGGGAATAGGGGGAGTTTGAGGGGGGAAGGGGTAACTTTTTGGCCCCCCTCAATACATAAACAAAGCAGTCTTTCCACAAGTTTATGCAAACAAAGCTTTGCTTAAAGGTGCATAAGTGCCATTGTAGCGTTGCGTAAAATCATGCGCTGTGTAGTTGTGCAATTGTGTTCCAAAGTGTTCAATGGCAAATGAGGCGCAAGTGGCGGCAATTTGAGCGGCTTCAACGATGTCGTATCCCTGCGACAAGCCCTTCAACAAACCAGCTCTATGAGCATCTCCAGCGCCTGTGGGGTCAATTACTTGAGCTACAGGAACTGCTTTAATTTCATAGGTCTTTCCCTGACCTGTAATGCTTGCACCGTGTTCGCCAAGGGTGGTAATGCACCATGTGGTTAATGCTTGAATTTCTGCGGCGGTTTTTCCTGTTTTTTTACAGATCATTTCTAATTCATAATCATTGGTAGTGAGAGCTAAGGAGCCGCTAATTCCTTTAATAAGATCTTCCGCAGAAAGAACAGGGAGTTGCTGACCCGGATCATAGATATAGCGCATGCCTTTGTCTTTATAGTATTCTGGTAGTGCGCGCATATCATTTAAATTTCCGGGAGAAATAATTCCAATATCTTGCGCAGCGTTAAGTTTAGGGAATCCATAACGGCTGGGTAAGGTCATGGCGCCGGGGTAAAAGCCGGTAATTTGATTATTTTCTAAATCGGTAGTGATGTAGCAAAGAGCGGTAAAAAGCTCATCGTCTTGAGTAATGCCATCAAGAGTGAGCCCTAGTTTTTGAATATGCTCAGCATAGGAAGCAAAGTCTTTTCCTGCGCAGGAAACAATGATAGGGGAATCTTGTAATAACGCTAAAGTATAAGCAATATTTCCTGCACAGCCACCAAATTTTTCTTCCATGCGGTCTACCATAAAGCTAATGCTCATCATATGTACTTTATCTTGGATGATACTGTCTTGAAACTTACCTTGAAAAGTCATGATGCGGTCAAATGCTAAAGAACCGGAAATATAAATGGACATACCTTCCTCTTTTTTTATGATTTTATACTGTTACAAAAAAATACTGCTTTATTGAAAGCAGTAAAATATTTTTTTTACTTGAGAAAAAATTATGCGGCTGAAAATATATAAGATTAAAAATATGAACACATAGCCCACAGTATTTTCAGTAAAGGGAATAGTATGTACAGCAATGCCTTCAAATCGTAAAGCTAGCCAACCTAAACAGAAAGGCACAGGTAAAAGCATGGCTATACCTACACTGGCGCTGGCAAAAAAACTTTTACCAAAGGAATCATGGGCTAAAGTGTTGGCAGCTAAATAGGCATCTTTTTTTCCACTATGCAAGGCTTGCATACTTAGTTTGTGGTAGTGCATGGTTTTGTCTTGTAGGCCTTTATAATAATGTTTATGCGCCTTCATAAGTAAAAAACGAATACCTTCTCCAAGACAAGTGCTATATATAGCCAAAAAAGTACACCCAATCCACAAGCCCAGTGTAGCAGACTGAGGCCAGCGAAAGGGTGCCATAAAAAAAGCATCAAGCCACATAGGCGTATATTCTGCTATATTCATAAGCTCCATGCTTCGTGAAATGATTTTAACGATTATTTTTTAACTTTGTAAGATTATAACTCCTTCTCGTCAAGTTACACACTTAAGATTTATTTCTGAGAGCATGTTCTTTGAAACGTTCTATCCTTGTGAGGCTATACTGGCCTCATGCTGTGAACATGCTCTCTAAAAGGAGACCTATGCACAATTACACATGCGAAGATTGCTTCGTCGCTAGGCTCTTCGCAATGACTTGGTATTACAACAAAAGTCATTGCGAACGAAGCAAAGCATCCATGTATTTCAACATTTTTTGGGATTATGCAAAGGTCTTTAAAAGATGATTTTAGATGGAAAAATTATTGTAAAAGTTTCCAATCATCACCCAGCACCTCAAGAGGCGGCGTTACGGGAATGGCTTCGAGCATATGTACTCTTTGTGCTAAGGAAAGCAAGTTGCTACATACAAGTTCAAGAAATATAGCATTGTCCTTGCTAAACTCTCCACTCATTTCTTCTAAGGCGCTAGCTAAATTTTCTAAATCAGTACTTAACATACATGTCTCCTTGTTTTCGTAAAATCAGTAAATTAAGAATAGTCATTCTCTAAAGATTGTCAATTAAAAATTTAGAAAATAAATAAAAAATTTCTTATTGTGAAATCTAAATTAAATGTTGATTTATTTTTTTGCTTGCTATAAATTATTTTCATGAAAACATGTATAGAAGCTACTACATTATTAGATAAATTATTACAGATGCTTTCTTTGACGAAAGATGTGCAACTTGCCGAATTTTTAGGTGTTTCGGCACAAGCAATTTATCAGGCAAGAAAGAAAAACAAGGTGCCTGATGGGTGGCTCATTCGTGCTGCGCATAAGGGGGGGGTCTCTATTGATATGCTGTTGTCTTTGACACCTATATATAATGATACACCTGCTACGCATACGCCCACTACACATACTCGAAACTTAATTTCGCCTTCTATAGAAGCTACAGGAACAGAGCAGGGGGACTATCACTTTGATGAAAATTTTTGCACAGTGCCCTTGGTGGCTGCAAAACTTTCTGCCGGTGGTGGAAGCCTTGAAACAGAAGGTGACGTTATAGAGCGCCTTGCTTTTCGCAAGAATTGGCTTTCACGTCGCGGCTCCATAGATAAAATGATTTTAATGCGCGTATATGGGGACAGTATGGAGCCTTATATCCAAGATGGGGATTTGACCCTTATTGATACTTCACGCAAAAATATTATACCGCACACTGTGTATGCAGTGGGGGTTGATGACGGTATTTATGTAAAGGCACTGGAAACTTTACCGGGGCAGCGTTTGATTTTACGCTCCTTTAACGAGCGGTATGCGCCCATTGAAATAGATATGCGTGGTGATTTGGCAGAATCTGTGCGTATTATTGGTAAGGTTATTTGGTGGTGCCATGAGGCATAGCAGGCTACTACTTTAATATGCGGTGTATGGTACCCTTTATATTTTTAAGGAATAATGGTTGGCAGGCAGTACAAAAAATTTGTTATTTTTAGGGTGAAAAAAGTATTTTTTTATCTTGTTGAAAATATTAAACAAAATCTAGAGATAATATAACTATATAAAATGATAAAATAAAAAATCAAAAAAATGAGTAAAAAAAACTTGCTTCTACTTTTTTTTGAACCGTTTTTCTTGGATTGTAAAAGAAAGTAAAAAAAATTTTACAAAAAGGCTTGCATTTTGTAGGGGGCTGTGGCAAAACATTCTTCAGATGCACTGCGTCTAAATAAACGATGCAGGGTCGCACAAGGCGACCACAATAAAATTTTACTATAGGTAGGATAAATCCATGAAAAAGATTTGTACATTACTTTTGACTGCAGGAATGCTCTTTGGCGCAGCCACTGGCGCTTCCGCCATCGACTTTAAAGCTAAAGGTCAATGGATTTTCGGTATGGGTATGGTTGACGCCGCATGGCAAGAATCTAATAGTTCTAATACTGGCGCTGGACAAGGTTTCAGCGGCGAAGCTGATACCTTCCAAGCTCAACAACGTGTTCGCTTGCAAATCGACGCAGTAGCTTCTGAAGCTCTTTCTGCCACTGTATTCTTCGAAATTGGCGATCAAAAATGGGGTAACCAAAAAAATGGTGGTGCTCTTGGTACCG
>CAZBDD010000085.1:0-6497 GCA_964490475.1 uncultured Desulfovibrionaceae bacterium | reverse complement strand
ATGGTAATATCTTTATGCTTGTATGATTCCATATCAATGCAGAAAAAGGCATTCATTTCTACTGCACGCTTACAAATGCGGCGAGCTTGATCTAAAATACCAACGACGGAACCTTCAAAGTCTTGTGGGTTAGCTAAGCAAAAAGTTGCTGTAGGTTTAATGGCCACATTGATTTTTGGAGCATGCCCCCAATCGCTGCTATCTTTGCTCTTGGTGCCAAGACCTTCCCAAGAACCCTGATCTTTTTCCATGGCGTCTAAAAGTTCAAGATAGGTAGACACATACTCTTCAGCTTCAGCATGAGAAAGAGTTGCTTCGCCAAGAACGTCTACTACAGCGGCGAAACCTTCTTTACGCAATTTAACGATATTTTTTAATGCATCCCCAGTTTTTTCACCAACAATAAACTGTTTTGCCATTTCGTGAATATTACCGGAGATAACTTTATTCAGCATATTACCGCCAAAAGTACCCAACATACCGGCCATTTTTGCACCAGTTGAAAGGAAAGCCGGCATATCTTTTTCTTCGCCAAAATATTCTTTAATGTGGTCAGTAAGCAGTTTGGGTGTTGTCAAGGAAGGGAAGGCGTCTACAAAGCGGAAAATTTGCACTTTAAACTGTTCGTTGCGCATACTCCAGTCCATAACCTTGCCCATCCAGGCAGCCTTATTAAAAAGAGAAGGCTTTTCACCAGAAATACTGGTGAACATTTCTTTACCACGTTGAATAGCCTTGGCGTTGGTAGTCTCTTGCATGATATCTCCTTGAAATATTTTTTTGCATAAATAAGCGACAGTCTCACCTTTGAGAAAACGTGCTCACCTATGTGTAATTTACATTCTGGCATACTACCATTCTAGAGAACAATATGTCAAGCATATACAAAAAAACCCCTAAGAAATATGTATGCCCCCACGGGGTGGCATTACCTATCTTAGGGGTACAATTGTACTTTTTTAATCATAAATATTTTGTCAGCTATGCATGTGCGCCCTTGTTATTTTCCTGAAGCTTCTTTACGCGCCGTTTGACTCTTTTTCCAAATGGTAAAGTGCCGTAAAGCCATACAACCATGACCTAAGGCATATATAGCTAAAATCAAAGCTGTGTATCTATGATAATTGAGAAAATCCACAGAAAACCGTGGCATACTGTCCCAAAGAACATACCAGGTGAAACCCAAAGCCACTGTTAAAAAGAAAAACACAAAGCCAATACCTTGAATAACACCCGGCAAACCTCCGGGACGTGGCGCAGGTATGCCCCCTTTCTTCACAACTTCTATATCCTTACGCAGTTGTACTATATCGCCCCAAAAATAGGGAAAAAAATAGCGAAAACCACGCCTTTTAAAAGATACAAAAAGGAAAATACAAATAAAGGGCACCAATAATAAGCCAAGCTCTATATGCCAAGAGTCAATGATAGGTGTTCGAGCAATTTTTATAAGCTGTGCAGTAACAACAAAAATAGCTATAATATGCCAAATGCGCAGAAAAGATGTTTGAAAAAAACCCAAAAACTTCCAAAGTAAAGCACATTGTTCAAAAATACTTTTCATTGCTCTTCTCCCCTTTTAAAAGTTCTCCTTTACATAGGCCAAGACACAAATAAAAAATACATCATTCATTCTTCAAAGATTCCGCACAGCGAATTGTGCAGAGTTCACTACTCCGTTGTTCTGGTTACCTCAATAACAGCGGGCAACTTATTAACCGCATCTATCAATTGGTATAGTTGCTCAACGTTACACACATCGATAACAGCTTCGATTTCAGATTTATTATCCACTGTATCGTGCGAGCGCAGTTCAGAAATATTAACCCCATCTTGAGCAAAAATAAGTGTAATTTTAGCAAGTAAACCTTTTTCTGTGCGAGCTGTAATACGAATACGTGAATGGAAAGGTTTTGTTTCTTCCCCATCCCAATGCACAGTAATAAGGCGTTCCGGTTCCATGTTAACCACATTGAGACAATCGCTACGGTGTACGCTTGTGCCAAAACCTCGACTAATATAGCCAACGATGGCATCTCCGGGAACAGGATTGCAACACTTAGCATAGCGCACCAAAACGCCATCAACACCAGAAAGACTTACACCTTCTGGTTTTTTCGCCTTAGGTTGTTTTTCTTTTTGTGGAACATCGTGCCCTACAGCATCAGGGTGAAGCACAGCATATAATTTATTTAACACCTTACGTGGAGTATGATGCGCATAGCCCACTCCGGCAAAAAGGTCGTCAACGCTATCGAAATTCATATCGGAGGCAACGATAGCTAATTTACCGTCTTTAAGGGCTTTAGCTACATTTAAGCTTAGCTTGCGCCCCTCTTTTTCAAGCATTTCCTTACCCAATTGCAAGGCGCGAGCGCGCTCTTCGGTACGCAAATAATGTTGAATACGACTGCGTGCTTTGGCAGTTTTCACCATTTTTAGCCAATCTCTATTGGGATGACGCGCTTGGTCGGTGACAATTTCTACCACATCACCATTTTTAAGCGGTGTACCTAAAGGAACAAGCTTGCCATTCACTTTGGTACCAGCACAATGGTGCCCCACCTTGGTGTGGATATGAAAAGCAAAATCAAGCGGTGTGGCGCCCTCGGGCAACTCTTTTACTTCTCCGCGTGGCGTATAAACAAAGACCTCATCTTTAAAAAGATCTAAGCGCAAAGAGTGCATAAATTCTTTTGAATCTGCTTCATCTCTTTGTCTTTCAAAAATTTCGCGTAACCACGTAAACTGTTCTAAATCTTTTGGATTAACCTTTTTCTTTTCTTTATAAAGCCAATGGGAAGCCACACCATGCTCTGCTTGCTGATGCATGGCTTCTGTTCGAATTTGAATTTCTATACGCTCCCCTTCAGGGCCGATGACTGTGGTATGCAAACTTTGATAGCCATTGGTTTTAGGCATAGAAATATAATCTTTAAATCTTCCATGCACCGGCCGCCACTTAGAGTGCACCAAACCCAGTACGGCATAGCAGTCACGTAATTCATGCACCAAGACACGAAAAGCCATAATGTCGTGCATTTCGTCTAAACTTACTGAAAGTTGCTGCATTTTTTTATGTATGCTGAATTTATGCTTAATACGGCCGTATATAGTGCCTTGAATGGAATTTTCTAAAATAAGCTCTTCAAGACTGCGCACAACTTTATCAATAATTTTACGCTCTACTACCTGATTTTCCTCTAGCCAAAGGGTAATTTGCTTATAAATATCTGGTCGTAAATACTTAAAGCTTAAATCTTCTAAAATTTGTTTAACCCTATGCAAGCCAAGTCTATTGGCTAAAGGAGCATAAATATCCATAGTTTCTTGAGCAATACGGCGCTGTTTATGCTC
The DNA here is from genome assembly GCA_964490475.1 of uncultured Desulfovibrionaceae bacterium. GTDB lineage: Bacteria > Desulfobacterota > Desulfovibrionia > Desulfovibrionales > Desulfovibrionaceae > CAYJAD01. The sequence continues at coordinate 3,140 of CAZBDD010000085.1, read as the reverse complement.
TTTTTGAAAATCAAGCGTACGCATATTGTGAATGCGATCGGCCAATTTTACCATAAGCACACGTATATCGTGACTCATGGCCAAAATCATTTTACGAATATTTTCAGCTTGTGCATCTTCTTTAGAATCAAAAGAAATCATGCTGATTTTTGTGACCCCATCGACAATATCAGCGACATCTTCTCCAAAAAGCTCATCTAATTCTTCAATATTAGCCTTAGTATCTTCTACAGTATCGTGCAAAAGCCCTGCCACCACCGTGGCTTCATCAAAACCAAGCTCTGCTAAAGTATGCGCCACCGCCAAAGGGTGAGATAAATACGGTTCGCCAGAAAGCCGTGTTTGCCCTGCATGAGCTGTAGCTGCATAAACATAGGCTTTTTGCACAAGTTCTATATTGGCCGCAGGATTTTGTGCTACCATGGTATCCAGAATTTCTTGTATGCGTATCATGTATTTACCTTATAAATTATGCTATATATTTACATTTTTTACTAACAATTAATTATTGCACAAGCAAAGTACGCTGCAATTTTTTGGGAACCCACCACTCATCAAAATTATACATTATGCCTGCAAGTTCTGGCTTAATGCCATGAAAACGCGATTGAACTACAGGCAAAGCATAAGGCACAAAAAGAAAAGAATAAGGCTGTTCTTCGGCAAATATTTCTTGAACACGCGTATAAAACCGCTTCCGCTCGGCTATGTCTGGTGTTTGCCGTGCTTGTTCTAAAAGGCTGTCCACTTCTTTATTTATATAGCGTGTAAAATTCAGACCACCGGGTTTTGCCTTAGAAGAGTGCCACACATCGTAAATATCAGGGTCCGGTGTCATGGTCCAGCCCAAGATAACGGCATCAAATTGTCCTTTATTAATAAACTCTTTAATGAAGGCAGCCCATTCAACAGTACGAATTTCTACTTTAATGCCCACATCCTTCAACTGACTTTGAATAACCGTAGCAGTTAAAATGCGCTGGTCATTTCCCTGATTCGTTAACAAAGTAAAAGCAAAATCTTTTCCGTCTTTTTCCAATATACCGTCATTATTTGTATCTGCAAAACCTGCTTTTTCCAAAAGTTCTTTAGCAAGAGCAACATCAAATTTAGGAGGCTGTAATGTTTCATGATATGCCCAAGTCCCAGGCTTGTATGGACCAAAAGAAGAAACGCCTTCGCCCATAAGAACACCTTTCACTATGCCCTGACGATCAATGGCATGCCCAATAGCTCTACGCACCAAAACATCCTTAAAAAAAGGATGCAACATATTAAAACCCATAAAGACGTACGTAGAGGATAAATATTTATATTTACGATAATTTTTATCCCAAAATGCGCCTTGCGTTTGACGCAGATATTGCTGAGGTGTCAGACCCATCATATCTAATTTTCCTGCTCTTGTCTCTAAAAACATAGTAGACGTATCAGGAATAATTCGATACACAACTTGCTGGATATAGGGCTCTCCTTTAAAATAGGTGGGCGAAGCCTCTAAAGTAACAGAAGCTCCCGTTACCCATGAACTTAAGCGATACGGCCCTGCCCCTATGGGGCTACGCGAAAAAGACGTATCGCGTAAATTTTGCCCTTCTAAAATATGCTTAGGCAAAATTCCTCCCATCCATGAAGCTATGGCTCCGGAGAAATACTTATCATAACGCACTTCAAAAGTATATTTTCCTGTTTTGCGAAATTCTTTTACCTGCATAAAATCTTCTGCATAGGGAGACGCAGTTTTGGGGTCTGTAACTATTTTCCAGGTAAATTCCACATCGTCTACCGTAAGCTCCACACCATCTTCCCAAAGAATACCTTGGCGGAGACGAAAACGCAAAAGTTTGCCATCTTCTTCCACACTATATTCTTCCGCGGCATCCGTTGTCACACGTAAATTTTCATCATAGCGAAGCAAGCCAACAAAAAGCATGCCTGCTACGTCATGCGAAGCAGAATCTGTGGCTATATAAGGTATCAAGTTAGACGGTTCACCTATGGAACCAGTCACGTAGCGCCCTCCCCTATCTTCCTCTGTTGCAAGAAGTGGATTAAGCACATTTTTTCCTTGCGCAGGGCTATGGTTTGGGATAAATAATAATGTGGCTAAAAAAAGTAGTACAAAAAAAAATTTTCTTCTTGTCATCTGCTGAAGAAAGGGGTACAGTATCAAATACATGGTCTTTTTGCCTTTGGTTTGACATTTATTTCATTTTTTAAGGATATACTTTCATGCTTTCATTGGAATACATAGTTTCATTTCATTAAACATAAAAACTTACTTTTTTGCTAAGATTTATGTCACTTTCTTTGGATCACTTACATAGAGAAATGCATTTTACGTATTTTTAGGATAAATACAAGATTTTGTTTGCACGTAAAAAATTATTCGAAGTGGTATCCTGTCTTTACTATATAATTAACTAATTTAGTTAACCTAGGAGTTCTTCAGCATGACACGAGCTGAAAAAAACGCCGTAAGAACACTTATGCAAAATTTCATGCAGGACGTTATTCCGGAATATATTCGAGATAGCGGACAATACATTTTATCAGAAAATGGCCTGCAAAGAATTAATATTAATCACGAAGGCAACCTCTGGAAGGTGGAAGGCACTGTTCAAGGGGAAGACTTGCAAGTTTATACCCCTAATTTGCTTATTTCTCTTGATGATTACACCACCAAAGCCAACTGTAATTGCTCTGAATCTTTTACTTCTGTTTGTCGCCACACAGCAGCCGTTACTTTGCAATTGCTTACAGACTTGCGTGATGATGATCTACATGAAGAAAATACACCGCAAAAAACCGAGTGGAAGCAAAGCTTTCGTTCATTTTTTTCTACAGAAATGGAACCGGAAGCCGGTAGACATTATCTTATTTTCCGCTTTTACCCTGAGCCGGGTCGCCTTGCTGTTGCTTTTTTTCGTGGGCGTCAAAACAAAACCGATATCTCATCAGTACATGCCGAAATTACATTAGAACAAATCATTCGTAACCCTGAATGGTGCGAACTTTCGCCACAGCTTATTGATGTGGCGCGGCAAATAGGTCAACATCAAGACTACTATGGACATAAAGTAGAAATTCCCGAAGGGCTTGTTTCTTGGTTTTTTTGGGCCATACGCAATGAATACTAT
>CAZBDD010000084.1:0-6525 GCA_964490475.1 uncultured Desulfovibrionaceae bacterium | reverse complement strand
CGGGTATGCAACCATCTTTAGTAGATGAAAAATTGCCTTTCCCTGTGGCTTTAGACGAAGATGGCTTTATTCTGAATGGCGAAGAAGCCGGCATTTTTGCCGCCGGTTGCGCGCGCATGCCTCTGGATGTGATGCGGTCTGCACAGTCTGCAACCTCGGCTGCCATGAAGGCAGTACAAACGGTGAAAGGGAGGTAGACGTACATGGCCACGAAAATAGGTGTTTATTTTGATGTGCAAAACATCGGCGGCGGTATTGCTGTAGAAGAGCTTGCTGCCAGCGTAAGCAAAAAATGGGGAGATTTTACACCCATTGTAAAATGTTATCCTGTGCTTGCCGATGCCGTTAAAGATATACAAGATGATATTGCCGCCAATGAATTGGACGGCGTACTTATATGCGGTTCCAGCCCACGTAATGACACATACATCTATGCCTTTGGTGAGGTAATGGTGGAGCGTGTGAACTTACGTGAGCAATGTGTGCTGGCATATAAAAATCCTGATGGAAGCCCAGCAGGGTCTGCCGCACCGCAACTGCTTACACAAATGGCACAAGACTATGTGCACATGGGTGTGGTAAAGCTACAAAAGGCTTCTCCACCAGAGGCAGCAGAAAATAAAGGTATTAAGCGTGTGCTTGTTGTAGGTGGTGGTTGGACTGGTCTTACCGCGGCCATGCAGCTTTCTGCAGCAGATTACGAAGTTATCATTGTTGAAAAACAAGCGGAACTTGGCGGACATGTGCAAAACATTCCCCAAGCCACCCCCTTGACTGCCCCTTGGACAGAGCCTCAAAGCTCTGGCTTAGAAGCTAAAATTGCTGCAGTGCAAGGTGATAAAAAAATCACAGTATACACTTCTGCCACCATGGGTAAACTTTCCGGTCAGCCCGGAGAATTTACTGCCACTGTGAGCACCCCTAAGGGGGATGTTACTGTGGAGGTGGGCGCAGCCGTGCTTTCTACCGGTTGGACCCCCTTAGATGCAAAAAAATACTTAGCTCCCATGGGTTACGGTTCCTTGCCTCATGTTTACCATGCTGGGGAATTTGGTAAGTTGTTACGCGAAGGAAAAATTAATCCTAAGCGTGTGGCTTTTGTGCTTGATACCACGTTGGCAGAAGATGCTTTTAAACCTTGTGATTGTGCTGAAGCCACCGAGCCCACTGAAGCTGCCGAAGTCGCAGCGGCTGCTCCTGAAGTAGCAGAGGGTGAAGAAGCTCCTTTCATAAAAGAAGATTTGGAATGCATTAAGCACTTAAGCTATTCAAACTCTGTTTCTTCTGTGGCAGCATTACGTCTTGCCAATGCTGTTTGTGACAAAGATGAAGGTGCTCAAGTCTTTATTTTGTACAAGCATATGGTAGTACAAGGGCTTATGGAGCGTTATTATAAGCATGCTCAAGATCGTCTTGGCATTATGATGACCAAAGCCGACGTAACATCCATTGTACAAGGTGAAGGTGATGCTTTAACAGTATCTTGCAAAAATACCTTGCTTGGCATGGACTTTGATTTAGATGTGGATGCCGTGGTACTGCCTACTGGTATTGTGCCCACCACAGCTAAGGAAGCTGTTATGCAATTTGATTATCGTCAAGGGCCAGACTTCCCTGATTTGGGCTTGTTTGATGGCTTTAGCGATTCAAATTACATTTGTTTCCCTTATGAAACACGTCGTACTGGTGTGTATGCTGCTGGTTGTGTGCGTCAGCCCATGACTATGGATGCTTGCGAAGAAGATGCTTATGGCGCTGCCTTAAAAGCTATTCAGTGTATCGAAGCAGCCGACCACGGTGTAGCTGTACATCCTCGTTCTGGAGATTTGTCCTATCCTATCTTCAACTTTGTGCGTTGCACGCAGTGTAAACGTTGTACAGAAGAGTGCCCCTTTGGCGCCCTTGACGATGATGAAAAAGGCACACCAAAGCCCAATCCTGCTCGCTGCCGCCGTTGCGGTACGTGCTTTGGGGCTTGTCCTGAACGTGTTATTTCCTTTGCCAATTATAATGTTGACCAAATCGGCTCTATGATTCGCGAAGTGCACGTGCCCAAGGACTTCAAAAATGACGGCCCGCGTATTCTCATTCTTGCTTGTGAAAACGATGCTTATCCGGCTTTAGATATGGCGGCCATGCGCCGTAAGCCTTGGAGCCCTTACGCACGCATTATTCCTGTGCGTTGCCTAGGTTCTATCAATGCCATTTGGGTATCAGATGCCATGAGTAAAGGCTATGACGGTGTCATGTTGCTTGGTTGTAAATATGGCGATGACTATCAGTGTCACTTTATTAAGGGTTCTGAAATTTGTAACCGTCGTAAAGAAAATATTGCTGAAACCTTGAATCGTCTTGGTGTGGAACCAGAGCGTGTGGATCAGCTTGAAGTGGCCATTGACGAATACGATAAAGTGCCCGATCTTATTGACGGATTTGTGTCCCGCATTATCACTATGGGACCCAACCCCTTCAAGGGCATGTAGGAGGAGTTATGGCACAAATGAAAATAAAACCTGATATGGAGTTTGTTCGCGAGCTTCAAGAGGCTGGCGGTGAAACACTGAAAAAGTGCTATCAATGCGCCACATGTTCTGTGGCTTGCCCTGTAGCTCCTGCCAATAGCCCTTATCCACGTAAAGAAATGGTCTGGGCCTCTTGGGGCATGAAGGAAAAGCTGAAAAAAGACATTGATCTTTGGCTTTGTCACAATTGCGGCAATTGCGCAGACTTGTGCCCCCGTGGCGCGCGCCCTGCGGATTTAATGTCTGCTGCTCGTAATATGGTCTATCGTGACCTTACCGAACCTACTATTGTAGGAAAATGGATGAGTTCCATTAAGGGATTGCCCATTCTTTTTGGTATTCCAGCAGTTTTTTGGCTGGTTATATGGTGGATTCGCTCTGGCTTTCACGGTGGTGAGTGGTTCCCAAGAGCCGCTGACGGACGTATAGTCTTTAGCGAAATGTTCCATATTCTATATGTTATTGACCCTATCTTTATGATAACCTTTTTTGGAGCAGTCTTTGTCCTTTATAAAGGTGTTTGCAGATTGTTAAATCTGTTTAAGCCTGAAGGAACCCTGCTTATGCTTGGTAAAACCAAACCTTGGTATTGCCATTTATATGACGTTATTGTGGAAGAAATCATCACTCATAAAAAGTTTAGTGATTGTTCTACCTTAGCGGAAAAACCTGAAGATACAGAAGCAAAATCTGGCCGCAAATGGGGTCATATGGTGCTTATGTATAGCTTTGTGGCTCTTGCCATTGTTACAGCTGTGGTGGCTGGCGCTTCTTGGGGGGGAATGGTATTCCCTGCATTGAAAATGCCTACGCCGCTAGATTTAACAAATCCTGTTAAAATATTGGCTAACCTTGGTGCTTTGGCCATGGTTTTTGGCCTTGGTTTACTAACCATACGCCGCATTAAGTTAAACCCAAAATATCAAGGTTCCTCTTTTTATGATTGGTACTTGCTTGGTATCATATGGGTTGTGGCCATTACAGGTATCTTGAGCCAGGCTTTCCGCTTGATGGATGCCATTACACCGGCCTTCGTCGTGTATTATCTGCACTTGGTTTTTGTATGGATGCTCTTTGCCTATTTGCCTTGGTCAAAGCTTGGGCACTTTGTGTACAGAACAGCCGCACTTACCTATGTGCGCATGGTTGGTCGTAGTAACTAGAATTAATAATCCGATCTCCCGGAGGAGGCCGTTATGTCTGATGTATCTCGTAGAGTCTTCCCAATGGACGATGTTCTTGCCCTTATAGTGGGTAAGGAAGACGCTGATGTAAAAGAATTGGCAGGCTTTTTAACAGGTCGTACCATTGCCTGTGATTGCGCTGCTCGTGTAGTTACCCCCCTTGCAGCCGGCTGGCTTGCAAGTTTATATCCCACTTTCGCCCAATTGATATGGGACGAAGAAAAACCTTGGGATAGCTTTGTTGAAGAAAATAAGAAAAACATTGGTGACAATGTTTCCGTACCTCCCATGCACGCTAAGTTTCAAGCCATCGCTGGCAAAACTTTAGATTGCTTGGCAGATATGGACGAAACCAGTAAAGCCCAATCAGCTGAAATAGCCTCTTTGCAAGCTCGCGTTCAAGAGCTTGAGCCCAAAGAAGCTAAGGCCGGTGAACTTGAGAAAAAATGCGACCAATTGGAAGCAAAAATCAAGACCATGACCACCGATATGAATGGCTTGCGCAAAGAGCTTATTCCTTTCCAAGGAAAAATGGCTGTGGATCAAGCTGAATTAATGAGCATGATTAAAGGTGCCATTAAGGACAATATGAAAGGCCTTGTGGTTGGCGGTGCAGCTGTTGCTGGGGCTGTTGGTGCCGAAGGCGTTGCCGAGGCTATGGAAGAAGAGCTTCCTGATGATACCCCACGCGGTATTACTGGTGACTTTGGCTTTAACGCTTCTGGTAATGACGATGACGGTTTTGGTTTCTAAATCAAAATCACGCTAAAATATAAAGAAGCCTCTGTCATACGCTCAATTTTTTGGGCATGACGGGGGCTTCTTTTTTTCAATACTAAACGTATCATTTTACTATTTTTAAATATTTTTTAAAAAACTATTGCCATTACTTGTTTTTTATGCAAGACAATTGAAACAAGATTTTCTCTTGCAATGTTTTATTTATAGTCTACATTTTTTTTAAAATTGCAAAGATGCCTGTCATTGAAGGTATTTGAAAGCAATGTGAGCTTTTTTGGGTGTTTCAGCGAGGAAAGAATTATGCAAATGTATGTGGCAAGCACATTTGAAATTGACGATACAGCCTTGGCTGTAAAGGAAATTATGCAAGGTCTTCCTGCTGAAATTATAGAAGAAGCACAAAAAAAGAACGCTGTGGGCATAGTCACAAGCCATGTGGACGCTTTAACAGCAGGTGTACTGCAGGCTTTGTGCGCCGAACTTCCTTTTGATATAGTAGGCATGAGCGCTTTTGCTTCTGGCGGGGCGCAAAAAGTGGATATGAGCCTTCTTACATTGACTGTATTTATTAGTGAAGATATTTTATTTGCAACATCGGTATCACAAGATATAAATTTTGAAGACGCTGGTAATGGTAATTATGCATCTGCCCTCGAAGCCTCTTACGCAGATTTAGTTGAAAAACTTGGTGCCCCTCCTCAGGTTTTACTGTTTTACGCTCCCTTTTCTCCTGTCGTGACAGGGCAAGATATCACCACTCATCTTTCTAAAATTTCTCAAGGGGTGCCACTGTTTGGTGCTCTTGCCAGTGATAATACGGCTGATTGTAGCGAAAGTTATGTAGTCTATAATACGAAGTTTGAGAAAAACCACGTTGTTTTGTTAGGTATGGGAGGCCCCATACAGCCCTTCTTTTATTTTGCCTCCTTAGCTCATGACACTATACGCAATAAGACAAGTATTATAACCGCATCACAGGGGAACACTGTCTACACAGTGAATGACATGCCTGTCATGGATTATATTTATAGCCTTGGCCTTTCCACCACGGACTGGTTAGAAGCAGGCACGGTGATACCCTTTCTTGTGGACTATAAGGATGGAGCACCTTTAGTAGCAAGAGAACTTTTTGGGATTTCACCAGAAAAGCATGCCGTTTTTGGCGGAGAAATGCCTGTTGGTGCTCAAATCCATCTAGCCATGCAAAGCTCAGAGAGCATAGTGCAATCAGCACAAGGTGTGATTGAAAAAACTCTTGCTCATAAAGATTCGGCTCATGGAGCACTGGTAGTGACATGTGTGGGACGCTCTTTGATTTTAGGAGGAAGACCCTTAGTAGAGGCGCAAATGTGTTTAGAAAAAACTCAAGAGCAACTGCCTTGCCATCTTGTGTACGCACGGGGTGAAATTTGCCCTACCTATTTGCCTAATGGCCAAACTCAAAATCGCTTTCATAACTTTTCATTTGTTGTGTGCGTTTTAGAAAAAGTATAAATAGATATTTTATTTTATGAAAGACGAACTTGAATTATTGCGTAGAGAAAATAAACGTTTAATGCGTCAAAATGCTGCTTTTGAGAGCATGCTAGAAAGGGCACGTGTAGTGGCAGAATCGCAACGGAACGTGTCTTCAGCTTTGCTTGCCAGCAAAGAAAAACAAGAGAAATACTTACAGCTTCTTTTGACATATGCTTCAGAAATTATTCTTATTTTTGATGGTGACGCAAAGCTTGTGTATTGCACGCATAAATTTTTAGAAATGGTGCGCGTGCATCACATGGTTACCTTAGAAGGTAAAGAATATACAGAAATTTTTGAATTATTCCTTGGTAAAACTGTAGAAACCAAGTTGAATTCACTTTTTGTGCAATCTCTTAAAAATGGTGTTGCCATTAATTTTAAGAAAAAAGTAGAAATTCATGGTGAAACTATACATTATGCTGTGAACTTCTCTCCTTTGCGTGATGAAAATGACTTATGTGTGGGGGTCATGGCAGCTTTTTATGACATGTCTGATATTACTCGCACTAAAGAAGAAGCCGAAAGAGCCAATATGGCTAAATCGGATTTCCTTGCTA
>CAZBDD010000083.1:0-6528 GCA_964490475.1 uncultured Desulfovibrionaceae bacterium | reverse complement strand
ATGTAGAGTAACCAATACCTGCCATGGCAGCGCCGGTTTTATCTTCTTTTACTTTAACCTTAAGGTCTACTTCTTCAGGGTTTTGAGTGGGCACAAGGTCAACATCTACAGCAGAAAAGTAGCGTAGTCTATTTAAGCGCTGTGTAGAGCGGCGCATTTTAGCCCCTTCGTACATATCGCCATCTGCAATGCGCATTTCACGTAAAAGAACATTATCACGTGTTCTTTCGTTGCCTTCTAAGATAACCCGTCTTATGTAAACCTTCTGCTTTTTGTTAACATAATAGCCTACAGTAACGGTGGCATCACCATTTTCTGCTTTAAGTAGTTTCGGGTCTACTTCAGCAAAGGCGTAGCCTTGGTCACCATAAAACTCTTTAATTTTTTTGGCATCTTCTTGCATGACAGTCAAAGAGAAGTATTCATTGTCTTCTTTTTGTTCATCCATGCCAACGAGTTCAAGCATCTTTTCTTCATCTTCAATAACTTGACCGCCAAACTTAATGCCACTTATTTTGTAGCGACGCCCTTCATCTACATTGAAGGTTATTATAATGCCATCCTTGGTATATTGCACGTCTGGTGCTGCCACTTGTATGTCTACATAGCCTTCGTTGAGGCCATATGCAGCAATGGCATTGGTATCACGTTCTAAATACTCTTCTTCAAGAACGCCAGTACCTGTGAAGAAAGAAATAATATTGCGAGGGCGTAAGGCCATATATTCTTCTAAGTCGTCTTGGTCTAGATTTTTAAGACCATTAATCTTAACTTCAGAAATATACAGTTCTTCACCTTCAACAACAGTAAGTACAAGACGCGCACCAGCGCCACCTTGCTGCGATACCACGCTGTGTTTTACATCAGCTAAGTAAAAGCCTTCTTTGCGATAAAGGTCTTTAATTTTTTGTATGTCGTCGGCAAGAATTTTATCATTAAGAACATTGCCTGTTTTGGTGCCCATGGCAGCAAGTATGTCTTCTTTATCTAGCTCATCAGAACCTTCTACGGTAATGTCATTAATGCGTGGTTTTTCCACCACATTGAAGACTAAGATAGGGCCTGGAGTTAGTTGCACTTGCACATCACTAAAATAGCCCATTTCCCAAATGCGTTTTACTTCTTCATTGATGAGGGCTTCATCGGGAAAATCGCCGGGGCGTAAGGAAAGACGCATGAGTACAGCATCAGGATCCATAACACGTAAGCCATTGATTTGAATATCGCGTATGGCACCTTTTTGAATGTTGCCACCCACGGGCATACTTAAAGGCTTGTGAGCCACAGGAGCTGAAGGCCCAAGTGGTGTAAGTATAGGCACAGTGCCTGGAGCGCTGGCTCTAGGCGTTACGGCCGGTCCGCCACCAACAACGCGTGCAGAAAGTTCATCTGCAGCGCCGGCTAGCTCCAGCATATTTTGCCTTTGCAAGGTGACTACATCAGCATTTTGATTGCTGGTAATGGGGACAACGCGTGAATCAAGGGTAAATCCATCACCCAATTGGTTAAACACACCGTATACTACCGTGGTAGCTCCGGAGGCTTTTCCTAGACGTCGCGCTGTGCTAATATCAAGTTCTTTGACGTTTTCAGATTGCAATAAACTTGCTGTCTCAGCTGGAGATATGACAGTCATGCCTTTAGCGCGCAATCTTTCAGCCAAAAGATTTGGCACGTCTTGCCCTAAAGATGCTTTGCTTTGGTCGCCATTAACTTGGTATGGCAAAATAAGCACTTTTGCTGCAGCCCATGCTGTTGATGTGCCCAAGCCCATCAGGACAGTGGCTAAAAAAATTCCCCAGTTAAGTACTTGTTTTCTCATACAACACTCCTGCACGAAGCTCTAAACATCGCTCCATACTCGTTGCCAATTCATTGTTATGTGTTACAACCACCAAGGTCATGCCAAGATCACGATTGAGTTTAAAAAGCAGCTCTTTAATGCCTACACCAGATTTGTCATCCAAGTTTCCTGTAGGCTCGTCAGCTAAAAGCACTCGAGGTTGCATAAGCACGGCCCGTGCTATGGCAGCTCTTTGCCTTTCACCGCCAGAGAGGGTGGTTACTCTATGTGTTAGACGATCGCCAAGCCCCACTTTTTGTAGCATGTCCACAGCTTTTTCTGTGGCAATTTTCCGTGGCATACCAGCAATAATAGCTTGCATGGCCACATTTTCTACTGTGGTGAATTCTGGCAATAAATGATGGAACTGAAATACAAAACCTATGGAGCCATTTCGCAGGTGCGCCTTGGCATCCAGTGAGAGTTTTTGTACGTCATTTCCATCAAAAAAAATCTTTCCAGAGGAAGGAATATCAAGAACTCCCATAAGATGCAAGAGGGTAGATTTGCCAGAACCCGATGCACCCACTATGGAAATGGCCTCTCCTTCATGTACTACTAAGTTGATATTCTTGAAAATTTCTAGACTTTCTCTAGTCTCAGAAATTTTTTTTTCGACATTTTCTAATTTATATAAAATTTTTTTATTACTCATAACGCAAAGCCTCGGCAGGTTGCAGGCGAGCCGCCTGACGGGCAGGGTAGATTGTGGCTAAAAAGCAAAGAAGCATGGCACTTAGACCAATTATAAGGGTGTCTGACCAAGTGAGCAAAATAGGTAAATGGTCCATGGTGTATACCCCTTTGGGAAGTTTTATAAATTGATATTTTTTTAATAGCGTAGCCACGCCAATGCCCAATATGTAACCAAGCAAAGTACCAAAAACGCCAATGATGGTTCCCTGAAGCATGAAAATACGCCTAATCATACCTTTCGTTGCTCCCATGGACATTAGAATGGCAATATCGCGTGTTTTTTCCATAACTAACATAACAAGGGTGGTGACAATGGAAAAAGAGCCTATGAGCACTACCATAGTTAATAAAATGAACATGCCTACTTTTTCTAACTTTAAAGCCGCAAAAAGATTAGCATTCATTTCCATCCAATGGCGCACGTACACAGTGGAGCCAAGGGCTTTTCCTACATTTTCTGCAGTCACATCGGCTGTGTAAACATCATCTACTGTAAGCTCAATGCCCGTAATGCGATTTTCTGGAATGCCTAATACTTTACGTGCCGCTGGTAGGGTGACAAAGGCCAGTGTCATGTCATATTCGTACATACTGGTTTTAAAAATACCCACTACAATAAAGGGACGAATTTTAGGGGTAAAGCCAGCTGCTGAGGTATTGCCAGAACCCGACATAAGGTTTACTCGACTGCCAAGGCCAAGGCCAAGAAGGTTGGCAAGCTCTTGACCAATGATAATACCTGGAGGGCCGGGTTTTTCTGCGGCTAAGTCTGATACAGAGCCTTGCTGCATGGTGCGTAACATAGATAAAACGTCGGGGGCAGTGTGTGGGTCTATGCCGCGTAGCACAAGTCCTTTGACGCCTTGGGGTGATGAAAGCATAACTTCTGTGTAAATAAAAGGAGTAGCTTTACTTACACCGGGAACTTGCAAAGTTTTTTCTAGAATAGGTTGGGTATCATCAAGGGCGCCGGGTATGTGCGACATAATAATGGCATGTGCATTGGCCCCAAGAATTTTTTCACGAATATCTGTGGAAAACCCATTGTATACACCTAGCACAACCACTAACGCACCTACACCTAAAGCTACACCCACTATAGACATAATGGATATAACATAGATGAAGGTTTGTTTGCGGCGTGAAAAAAGATAGCGTAAGGCTATAAAAAATTCAAAAGAGAGCGGCAAGCGCATTTATACTTCACTTTTTAAGAGGGGGAAGAGAATAACTTCTCTAATGGACGGTGAATCCGTGAGCAACATAACTAAGCGGTCAATACCAATACCTTGGCCTGCGGCGGGTGGCATGGCATATTCTAATGCGCGCAAGTAGTCTTCGTCCATGGGACAAGCTTCATCATCACCGGCTTCTTTTTCACGAACTTGATCTTCAAATCGGCTACGTTGATCCATGGGATCATTGAGCTCAGAAAAGGCATTGCCGTGTTCGCGCCCCACAATAAAAAACTCATAACGATCGGTAATATCAGGGTTGGCATCATTACGGCGTGATAAAGGCGAGATATCTGTGGGGTAATGATAAATAAAATGCGGTTGAATGAGCTTTGGTTCCACATCTAGGTCAAAAAGCTTGGCCTGTAATTTACCAAGACTTTCACCTTTCACAACCTTTTCACCACGACTACGCACATAATCTTGTACTTTTTGATAGTCTTGATAAAATTCTGGTCTGTGTCCGCCTATTTCCTCTAAGGAACCGTGAAAAGAAAGCCTTTTCCATGTGCCGGGGGTAAGGTCAATTTCTTGATCTTGATAGGTAATAATATAGCTACCGCATACTTTTAAAGCAATGTGTCCAAGCAGGTTTTCGGTCAAGTCCATAAGGTCTTCAAAATTGGCATAGGCCCAGTAAAATTCGCACATGGTGAATTCGGGGTTATGGCGCGTAGAAATACCTTCATTGCGGAAGTTTCTGTTGATTTCAAATACTTTCTCTAGACCACCCACCAAGAGCCGCTTGAGGTATAGCTCCGGTGCAATACGCAAAAACATTTGCATATCAAGGGTGTTGTGATGCGTTACAAAGGGACGTGCCGTGGCACCGCCCGCAATGGGTTGCATCATGGGGGTTTCTACTTCTAAAAAGCCTTGTTCTTCCATAAAATTACGAAATTCACGTACTATTTGGCTACGCTTTTGGAAAATATCGCGTGTTTTAGGGGTTACAATTAAGTCTACATAACGCTGCCTATAGCGAGTTTCCATGTCTTTAAGGCCATGATATTTTTCGGGTAAAGGCCGCATGGAGCGCGAGAGCAGGCGAATGGAAGTACAGTGTAGGGTAAGCTCACCCGTCTGTGTAAGAAAGAGATATCCTTCCACGCCCACAATATCACCAATGTCAAATTTCTTAAAAATGGCATAGGCCTCATCGCCAAGGTCTGCCTTAACAGCATAACATTGCATGCGTCCGCTTTGATCCATAATGTGGAAAAAGGTGGCTTTACCAAAAGAGCGAAGAGCCATGATGCGTCCGGCAAGGGAAAAAGTTTGGTTTGCAGCAAGCTTTTCTAATGTATCTACATCTGCACCGGAATGGTCGTGTAACACATCGCCAATACAGTGTTTCTTATCAAAATCGTTAGGGTAGAGCGGTACACCAGCATCGAGCAGGTCACAGGCTTTTACCACACGATTTTTTACAACCTCATTTAAATCATCACGGGCTGCAAAACTTTCAAGCATGGGAGAAAAATACGCCACATGCGCTGACTTTGAGGCAATTTTAATGGCTTTACGCTTTGGTTGTTGTCCCTTGTTTTCCACCGGGAATCTCCTGCAATGAAGACAAATATAAAAAATATTTATCTTTTTCTTTTGGGATTTTAAATTATGTCTGCCAAACAGGCAATTTTATACATAATCAATAAGAAGCCATAGGATAAGATGCTCAAAAAGTCAAACCTTTGGAAAGCAATAGAAAGTATAATTTGCTTTGTGCGCTCTTAAAGGCATGCTGATTCATTTTTTTTAAAAGAGGGAGCTCTTAGCAGCTTGTTAAAGCCACACATATTTATAAAGCATGGTACCAAAGAGAAGGCTTAAGGCTATATAGAGAAATATGCGAACGGCGCGAACACCTACTTTAATGGCAAAATGCGCGCCCAATTGATTGCCAATTATGCTACCTATGGCGCAAGGTATGGCCAGAGCATAGAGCACCACACCGCCGGAGGCAAAAGTGGCCAAAGCACCCAAGTTTGACGCAAGATTCAATACTTTTGTGGTGCCGGAGGCTTGCACAAGTTGCATGCCTAAAATTAAATTAAGGCCCAAAATAAAAAATGAGCCTGTAGCAGGGCCAAAAAAACCATCATATGTGCCTATGCAAAGGCCAATGAGCCCTACATACAAACATTGTTTTAGGGGTGATAGTTCATAATCTGGTAGATTCTCATTTTTTTTGGAGGAAAAAAAAGAACATAAAAGCCCTAAGGGCAAAAGGAAAGCCATGATTTTTCCAAGAAGAGCTGGCTCTACCTGTAACGCTAGCCAAGAGCCCAAAGCCCCACCTGAAAAAGATGTAATAAAACCCACAGGAACCAAATGTAATGCAATAAGCTTTTTACGCAAAAAAGGCCATATGGCTGAGAGCGAGCCTAAACTGCAAGCAAATTTATTGGTACCTAGCACTACATGTGGCGGAATATTAAGAAGCATAAGAGAGGGGAGAGTAATAAGCCCTCCACCACCGGCTATGCTATCAATAAAACCGGCTACCATAAAAGCAATAGCACATAAGATTATGATATATAATTCAATTTCCATGTTTTTTCCTTATAAGCTTGGTATGAAATTTTAAGACTCCTGTACAATGCGTTGGGCAGGAGTCTTTATGCTTAAAATTCATTTGAAAAATAATTATGCATTTTTAACGTATAAACAAAATGCGAACCTTACTGGGGGAAGTAAGGTTCGCTACAAAAGGTGAAGCACAAGGGGGCAGTGCCAAGGGAAGGGGGATGC
>CAZBDD010000082.1:0-6550 GCA_964490475.1 uncultured Desulfovibrionaceae bacterium | reverse complement strand
CTTATTTTTGGGCCAGAAACTCGAGGGCTCTCTCAAGAAATGCTGGCGCAAAAACATGCCGGAGTGCGTATTCCCATGCGTGCAGGCATGCGTTCTTTAAATCTTTCCACCGCTGCCGGTATTGTGCTCTATATGGCCATGGGACAGTGTGGTTTACTTGATAGCATGGGAATAACAGGAGAGTAAGATATGGAAATTACGAGTCAAGCACTTATTTTTTGTCCGGTGTTCTTCTTAGTGGTTATAGCTTTTATTTTAGATATAAGCTGTGGCGACCCTCGACTGTTTTTTTTACCCTGGAAGCACCCCGTCTGTTATGTGGGAAATTTTTTACAACAAATGGAAAGATTTGGGCGTTGGTGTATTTATCAAAACAAAGGGCAAGAAGATAATGCTTGCGACCAAAAGATAATTGGTGCCTTTTGTTTATTGGTAATTGTGGCTGTTACTGCTGGCATAGCGCATTTTCTGGCAGACTTACCCTATATTGGCTGGATTTTAGCCGTATATCTGGCCTATGCTGGTCTTGCTGCCGGCGGGCTTGTTAAAACCTATAAAAAGGTGCTGAACCAAGTAGAGCACGCCTCTTTGGCAGAAGCTCAAGAGGCCTTGGGGCAATTGGTAAGCCGTGATACTGCTGTATTAGATCGACCAGCTTTGCGTAAATCTTTGGCGGATACTTTGGCAGAAAATATTACTGATGCCGTGGTGGCACCGCTATTTTGGCTCTTGGTGGGATCTTTTGGTGGGCCTGCTTGTGCTGTGGCAACTTTATGGGCTTATAAAGCTGTGAGCACTGCAGACTCCATGTGGGGCTATAAAACGAAAGAATGGATTAACTTGGGCTATGCTGCTGCTAAAGCTGATGATATTATGGCTTATATTCCTGCACGTCTTGCAGTGTTTTTTGTATGGATCAGTCATTTCTTTACAAAGACACATTATGCTCAAGGTGGGCAATGGCCCGGTTTTTGCGTTATTAAAAAACAAGCCGGTGGCATGCAAAGCCCTAATTCTGGCTGGCCCATGGCTGCCTGTGCGTGGCTTTTAGGGGCGGGGCTTGGTGGCCCAACACAATATTTTGGCGCCATGGTGGCAAAACCCTGGGTGGGTAAAAGCCCCATAAAAGATTGGAACGAAAGAAAATTACAAGCACTTGCTCAATTAGTTAAAGTAACTGCCTATGTCTCTTTTATCGTTTTACTCGGTACATGGTGTGTGCTGTATTTGCTTTGTGCTGCATAGAGCTTACTTTTTTAGTGGACTGGTAGATGAAGCGTTATCCTATACCAGATACAGAGGCTTTTTCTTGTAAAGATGCCCCTTTTCCTTTGCATCGTACAGAGCAAAATATTAAAGGCAGTCTTTTCCTTTGTTCCATGGGACATGCTTCAGATGTGGAACAGGCGCGAGCCTTTGTAGAGCATATTAAACAAGAATTTTCTGATGCCACGCATAATTGCTGGGCTTTTGCTGTGGGGCCGCCTAAAGATACGGCTCGAGTGGGTTTTTCCGATGATGGAGAGCCTCATGGTACGGCTGGTCGTCCTATGCTTACTGTGTTGCACCATAGTGGCATAGGAGAATTGGTTTGCGTGGTAACGCGTTATTTTGGCGGTGTAAAGTTAGGCACCGGCGGGCTTGTGCGAGCCTATCAGGGAGCTGTGGCAGAAAATGTGCAAGTGCTACCCACGAAAGAACGTATAACACCGGCCTATATAAATTTTGTGGTCGAATATACTCATATTGAAAATGTGCGTCGTCTCTTGCCCAGCTTCGAAGCAAAAATTCTGCAAGAAATCTTTGCCGCTGATGCAACTTTTGAAATTCGTTTGCCGGAGGAACATGTACCCTTATTACAAGAGGCTTTATTAAACCTTACTGATGGTATGCTTCTTATGGATATAAAATAACAGCCTATTGTTAACCCTATTTTGTGAGAAAGCCATGCCCACAGACGTACCTAAAAATGTAGAACTTTCTTTTTCTGTGCCAACCATATGGAAATTAACATGGCCACAACTTATGGTGATGTTTTGCTTTTTTGGTATTGGTATATGTGATGTGTGGACTGCCGGTAAATTAGGAAATGATGTACAAGCGGCCTTTGGTACCGCTACTCAAGCCAATATGTTTTTGCAAGTTATTGGTATGGGGCTTGGCAGTGGCGCCATGGCAACCATAAGTCAAGCCATTGGGGCAGGGCGTATGCTTCGCGCTGTGCGCTATGTGGCTATGGCCATAGTGATTTCTCTAGCGGCAAGCATAGTTTTAGCTGTGCTGGCCTATGTGGGAAGGGATGCTTTTTTTGCCTTCTTACAAACGCCTCAGGATATTTTGCCTACAACGCTTTCTTATTGGAATATCGTGCTGTGTACCTTACCCTTGGGATATCTCTTCACCACCACGTCCACACTTTTTCGTGCCTCACGTCAAGTGGTGCCCCCAGTCTTTGTGGCTTTGGGTATGGCTTCTTGTAACTTGGTGGGTAATTTAGGTTTTGGCTTGGGGTATTTTGGCTTTCCTTCTTTTGGCTATCAAGGCATTGCATGGACAACCTTTGTGTGTACAGGTCTTGGGGCATGTATCAATGTGCTACTTTTGGCGCATCGTAAATATTTTGACTACAAACATTTTCCGCCTATACGTTGGATGCGAGCAGCCATACCCTATGTATGTAAGGTGGCCTTGCCCGCAGGCACATCTCAATTTGTGTGGCAAACTGGCTATTTAGTACTTTTTGCCGTGACTGCTTCTTTACCTCTTGATAAAGTACATTCTCTTTCAGGTCTTGCCGCAGGCATGCGTTTAGAAGCTATGCTTTTTTTGCCGGGTATGGCCTTTAGCATGACGGCCTCAGTTTTAGTGGGCAATAGTCTTGGGGCGAAAGACCAAGCGCAAGCGCAACGTCTGGCACGCATGCTTTGTATAACAGGCGCCTTGTGCATGAGCCTTGTGGCTTTGCTTCTGTGGCCTTTTATTCCTCAAATGGCCATGTTTTTAAGTGATGATGTGCTTACACAACAAATTGCGCAAGATTACTTACATATCAACTTCTTTTCAACGCCCTTTACCCTTATAAGTATGATATTGGGTGGTGTTATGACAGGGGCAGGGGCCACGCGCTATAATCTTTTTGTATTTGGTGGTTCCTTTTGGTTGGTGCGCTTGCCTGTAGCATGGATTTTAGGGCATTTTATTTGGCAAAGTGCTTCAGGTGTTTTTGTGGGCATGTTAGCTTCACAAGTGGTGCAAGCAGCTATTATGGTGCTGATATTAGAATATGCCCCTTGGAAAGAATTTGCACAATATAAACAAAAAAATAAGAAAAAAGATTAAAAAGATACGAATATTGAGGCATGTATGCAGTTTTCTCGGCTTGATTTAAATGATTTGAATAGATACACTGCTTGTTGGGAGCTTTGCCCACAACAAGCCATGGATTATACCTTTGTAAATCTGTGGGGTTGGCAAAATTTTTACGATTTCCATTGTGCCTTTGGCGAGAAATTATGTTGGATACAAAAGGGCGCAAAGCAAAATACTGCTATGCCCAGTTATAGAGCTCCCATTGGTAATTGGCATGACATTGACTGGGCGGCAGAACCTTTGCTTCAAGGGACAGAAGGAATACAGCTAACCCGTGTTCCCGAACAATTGGTGCAAATTTTAGAAGCCGCATTGCCGGGGCGCATTGTAAAAGAAGAAAGTCGCGGCCAGTGGGAATATTTGTATACGCAAGAAGACTTAGCCAAACTTTCAGGCAATCGCTATCATAAAAAGCGTAATCATGTGAATTCTTATAAAAAACACTATGGCGATGTGGACTATAGAGACATAGATAGCAGCGTTATTGAAGCTGTGTTGTCATTGCAAGATGAATGGTGTAAATGGCATGAATGTTCTAACTCGCCATCACTACAGGCAGAAAATACAGCTATTAATACGGTTTTATCTCATTGGGATGATTTTCCCATGCTACGCGGTGGCGCTATTTTTGTGGAAGATAATTTAGTAGCCTTTAGTGTGGGTGAAATTGTTGCCGGAAATACCTTGGGTGTACACTTTGAAAAAGGGCGCTGTGGATATCGTGGGGTTTATCAAACCATGAATACCACCTTTGTGCAAAGGGCTGGTGCCATGTGCCAATTCGTTAATAGAGAACAAGATTTGGATGAAGAAGGTCTGCGGCAAGCAAAAATGAGCTACTTGCCAGTGGATTTTTTGCGAAAATATTCATTAACTATTATGCCTGCTTAGATGGTGTATTCATAGCATCTACAGGTAAGAGGACAGCATGCAAACATTTAAAAAAATTTCGTATTGGCTATGTCTGGGCTTATGCCTTTCTGTTCTTGCTGGGTGTGGTGATAAAAAAAGCACCTTAAAACCAACTCCAGTGCCTACATACGGTGTAGGCCCCGATAAACCAGTGGCAGACGTGCTTAATTATCCGCAAGATCTTACCTACTATGCCAATAAAACTTCATCGGCACCGCTTCTTTCTTCTGGTGAGCATGCCGCTGAAGTGGCAAAATTCAAAAGAATTTTTTATGCCCCTTGGGGGCAAAGCCGCGCCGGATATTCTAAGCGCGTATTTAACTCCCTCTTTGGCAGTGCGCGCGGTTATCAAGGTGTGCAACCTTGGTCTAGCTCAGCATGGGCTTCTTTAAAGCATAATGCTAACGTAGCCAGTTATCCTAATGTGCAAAAGCCTGCTGTTATTTTGCGTCAAACATCTTTGCGTGAAATGCCTACCATGCAACCACGCTACAGCAAGCCTACACCTAATCCCGGGCCATCTCCCTTTGATTATTTCCAATATGCTGTATTGCCCCCCGGCTTGCCCATCTATGTTTCTCAAGTGTCCAGAGATGGTCAATGGTATTTCATAGAAAATGCCATTGCCGGCGGTTGGGTGCAAGTAAAAGACGTGGCTTTTGTAGATGCAGATTTCATGAAACAGTATAAAAGCAAACCCCTTACAGCTCTTATTCGTGATAGGGTGGCTCTTACCAGTGTGGGCGGCGTAGCTTATATTGGTGCCGCTTTCCCTCAAGTAAGCGCGGGTTCCGGTAGCTTTACTGTTCTTGTACCTCAAGGCAGCGGTGGGGGTGTAGCAAAAGCTGTAGAAACCACCATTTCTTCGGGTGATGCTGTCACTATGCCCATGCGTCTTACTGCGCAAAATATAGCTCAAGTGGGCAACATTATGATGGGGCAAACCTATGGTTGGGGTGGTGTGAACAATAACCGAGATTGCTCATCTTCTTTAAGAGATATCTTTACCCCCTTTGGTATTTCCATGCCACGTAACTCTAAGGGGCAATATAACTCTGCTTCTAGAACACCTTTAAGCGGCTATGATGATGCAGGAAAATTACGTGCCATTGCAAGTATGGGTAAACCTTTCATGACTATGATTTGGATGCCAGGGCATATAGGTCTCTATCTGGGTAATGAGAAAAATCAACCCATGATGTTCCATAATGTGTGGGGCGTTCGTGTTAACGAACCCGCAGGACATGATGATCGTCACGTTATTGGTCGCGCTGTGGTGACAACCATGGAACCGGGTAAAGAATTACCAAATCTTTATAATAATCAAACTATCTTACGTCGCATAGGTGGCATGTCCACATTGCCGTAGGTCTTTTATGGGAGAGAGGAGCCTTCTGCTAGTGCTAAAAAGGCTTCTCTTTTCCAAATATTATCTCCTTCCAAACACGCTTCTTTAAAACTCAAAAAAATTCGCTTTTTGACCCAGAGTTGCAACATATTTAAGGGCAAGTTGCATTTTAAGAAGTGTTTTATTATAATTAAATTAGATATATTCCTTATAAAGAGTGAAGTTTGCATATGAAAAAGAATGTACTTATTGTTGGCGGAGCTGGATATATTGGCAGTCATACTGCCTTACATTTAGAGCGAAGTGGTTATTGTCCCATAATACTGGATGACCTTTCTACAGGGCACAAAGAGTTTTTACAATTTGGTGAACATGTGATTGGTGACTTGGGTGATGCGCGTGTACTTTCTACTCTTTTTGAAAAATATCGTATTGATGGTATTATGCATTTTGCTGCTTTTGCCTATGTGGGGGAATCTGTTGAGCATCCATTAAAATATTATGAAAATAATGTGGCGAAGACATTTACGTTATTACAAACAGCAAAAAAATATAATGTAAAGAATGTTATTTTTTCTTCCACATGCGCCACTTACGGAGAACCTGAAAAGCTTCCCATCATGGAAGATAATGTGCAAAACCCCATTAACCCTTATGGGCGCACTAAATTAATGATAGAATGGATGTTGGAAGATTTTTCTAGGGCCTATGATATGCCTTATACGGCTTTACGTTATTTTAATGCTGCTGGCGCCTTACCCAGTGAAGAAAATATTTCCATTGGCGAATGGCATGAACCGGAAACACATCTTATCCCTCTCGTATTACAGGCTGCTCAAGATGCACAAAAAAGCATCCATATTTTTGGTACTGATTATCCTACCCCAGACGGTACATGTATACGTGACTATATTCATGTAT
>CAZBDD010000081.1:4628-6575 GCA_964490475.1 uncultured Desulfovibrionaceae bacterium | reverse complement strand
TGTCCCCAATTTTTGAAATAATTACTAAGCCAAATTCCTTTAATGCCTTTTTGTAGAATAGTCTCCATATTAGCGTGATACATAAAAAGCTCTTCATATTTTGCGGTATCGCTGTATGCAATAAAAGGGCTTTGTTTTACAGTATTATTTTTAAACACTTGTGTGGCGTCGCCTTGAAAAGATTTTAACTCTTTAAGCCCAAGGGTTTGTCCTGGATTTTCTCCATTTATAACTAAGGGGATGTCAAATTTGTCAGCAATGATATAGACAGATGAATGCAATGCAAATTCCGAAGCTCTATTGGGATTAAGGATGGAAAAAAAATCTTTACGAAAGAATTTACGCATAATATGCGGATTTGGGCGTAGCGAAATGACATCAAAGCCTAAGTTTTTAATATTTTCTAAATTAGCAAACCCTTCTGCGGTATTGGCATAGGGTTCGGCACAAACTAATAAGGGGCGCAAGCCTAAAGAGTCTCGGCTGTACAGGGCTTGAAAAGTTGAGTCTTTACCTCCTGATACACCAATAACACAATCATAGGCAGCTTTTTGAGATTTGGCCCAAGTCACTATTTCTTGCAGCTCTTGGTGGCGTTCTTCCCAAGGAATATTATTTTTTTCATCTTCCCATAAGCATGCGCCACAAATACCTTCTTGGTTAAAATAAATGCCGGGGCGAGTGTCTGGTTGTACGCATTTTTTACAATATTTCATGGTGCTCTCTGTGTTTTATGGTTAGTTGATAAAAAATCTTTGTCCACGAGCGATGAAATGCTTGGTGCGGGTTCCCAATATGAGATAGTCGAGGTGCGCAGCAAGACCGTTTTCTGGGCGTACATATTCTAGCATTTCTTGTGTTATGATAGTGTCTTTTTCTATATCACATTTGGCAACAATGGAACGTCTAGCCACTTTTCCTTTGTTTTTTTCTTCTTGAGAGATACGGCGTCTTGAGCTACCAAGGGCTTTTTCTACATTATTAACTGTTTGTACAAAATCTAAAGCTTCATGAGGTTCAAGGGACATGATATGCTCTGGACTTTGAGTATATTTATTGAGGGTTATTGTTTTTTCTACCATATGCACTCCCAAGGCTATGGCGGCTACATCCATGGTATTTCCTGGTGTATGGTCCGAAAAAGCAATGGGGTAAGGAAACATTTTTTTTAGTGTCGTTAAGGTACGTAAATGAATGTTTTCTGCAGAAGCAGGATACCCACAGGGGCAATGATTAATAAGTATTTTAGTGCAACCCGCTTCTTCTAAAACGTCTACTGCTTGTTCCACTTCACCTAAGGATGCTGAACCTGTATCTATTTGTACAATCCAGTCAAATTGTGCCACAAACTTAAGTAAATAATGGTAGTTTATGTCGCCGGAGCAGATTTTTATACATTGGCAACCTAGTTCATGCAATAAGAGAACCTCATCTTCAAAGGTAGCTGTAGAAAAAAATGCTATTTGTTGACTATGGCAATAGGCGACAAGTTCATGCCACTCTTCCTTACTCAGTTCGCGGCGCAATAAAATTTCTTGTAATGATTCTGTAATTTCTTCTGTGTAGTCACTTGTATGAGAAGCGTTTTTGGGGTGGAGAACCGTGTAGGTAAAAAGTGTTTCTTGTGAAGGAACAAGCCTTTTGGCATTGACCATTTGAAATTTTATGGCGTGAGCTCCCGCAACTACGGCCATGTCCACGAGTTTTTTGGCTGATTGTAAACCATGATGTGTGGGACCAGCCTCAAAAACAATACACACAGGGTGTCCCAGACCTAAAGTATATTTTCCAAAAGGAATTGAAGTATAGTTCATGTTATTTTTCCTGTGTAAGGTGATGAGCAAAGCAGAGAGCGAGCTCATATTCTTCTTGGGTATCGATATCTACAGAACGCATAAATGGCATGGTATAGCCACGTATGTTTTGTGTATAAAAAGAAACATTTTT
>CAZBDD010000081.1:0-4528 GCA_964490475.1 uncultured Desulfovibrionaceae bacterium | reverse complement strand
TTGCGTGCTGCTTCGCAGGTCCATATAAGCATGGGTTTACCCAAAAAAGGAAGTATATTTTTACGAGGAAGGCGTTTAGAACCACCACGTGCCGGAATGACGGCAAGTGCCTTTTTTCCTTTTAACATGCTGTCCACCCGCCATCCACTACAAGATTGTGCCCCGTAATACCCTGAGCTCCTGTTGAGAGCAGAAAAAGCAGAGGTTTTGATACTTCATCTAAATGCAACATTTTTTTTTGTGGACAGCGTTTGCCATATGCCTGCTTAAATTCTTCGCTAGCTCTTCCTTCAACTCCTCCATAAGATATGGAATTAACATTGATGTTTTTATAAGCTAAGCGCACGGCCAATTGCCTACTTAGGTGAATAAGAGCAGCCTTACAGACTCCATAATTGATAGGGTTTGGTTCACTGGTGGTATAGATACTTAAGGTAGGAGCTACTATACCGTATATGGAGCAAATGTTAACAACATTTGTTAAACGACTTTTTTCTTGTTGCGCTAAGGCCATGGTAAGGGCATACGCTGTGTACACGTGCAAAGAAAAGTCATGAAGCCATTGGTTTAAAGGGGGAAAACCTTGGTCATTGGGCTTGTAAACAGTATTATTGGTGGCATTATGGACAAAGGCAGACGGATGGATTACGTGCTCTTCCAAAGCTTTTATAATGGCGTTATAGGATGTTTCTTGTGTTAGATCTGCTTGTATGGGGAACAGTCTTTGTGTAAAGGAAAATTTTTCCATAATAGCAGTTATCTTAGCCTGTGTATGTCCTACAAATGCCACATTCCACTCATTATCCAATAAGTCTTGTATAAACTTTTGTCCTAAATGGCCAGTACCACCGGTCAAAAGTAGCCACTTGTTATCCATGTTTTTCTCTTTTTATTACAAGTCCTTCCACTTAGAAGGGTTGAGGTAATGCGCCTTTTGTGGCACGTGTATTGCGTCAAGGCTTTCCCATGGCATATGCAAATTTTGGGCAATATCTTCAAGGCCTTTAAGGTTGGCTTGCAATTGAGCGCATGTTTCTACTCCAAAAATAATAGAGCTGTGTGGCCAGCGGCGCAAAGCCCAAGCAAGAGCAAGGGCTGCTGGAGAGTATTGCTCTTGTCTGCATATCTCATGAAATTTTTGTACATAAAGAGAAAGAGGTTGCAGCTTTGCAGGAATTTTTTTGGGGGGCATAAGCAAGAGGCCTTGCAAAAAAACAGAACGTATATGGAGTTTTTTTTGAAGCTTTTGAGCAAGTTTAAAAACGCCGGCCTCTTCAAAACGTCTGTCAAAGATACTAGCGGGAATTTGTACTACTGAAATATGAGAGTGTTGCAAAGCTTCAAGGGCTTTTTCTGGCGTATAGACCGAGCAGCCTAGGTGGGAAATGTTATTCTTACGACAAATATCTATAATGTTTTTTTCTATGGTTCCTTGGAGCAAGTGTAAATGTTGCTCATTGTGCAGCATGAGGCAAAAAAGCTGTGTACTTTGTAATGCCTGTAAAGATTTATTGACGGAAGCTTGAAAAAATTGAGGGTTTTCGTGTTCTTCGCACAAAGATATTTTGGTAATTACTTTGGGAGAAAAACACTTTTCCTGTGCTGCTAAGCATTGGCCTAAAGTCTTCTCGCTTTCAGCGTAATGTTGTGCTGTATCATAATAATGAATACCATGTGCTGTGGCCATGTTAATGAGGTTTTGTGCTTCAGAAAAAGAGGGCCTGCCTGTAAAATTGGCTATGCCATAGTGCATACCTAGCTGTACAGTACCTAAAATTAGGCGATGAGTATATGAAGAAATACTTGGCATAAGAGAGCTAGGGGAGAAAAGAGGTTAATTTCTGTACAATGTATTGTATATCTTTGACGTGTAGCCCCGGCCAAAGTGGTAGTGTGAGTATTTGCGTAAAAACTTTTTCTGCAACGGGGCATAGCCCTTTTTTGTAGCCGGCTTTTTGATAGTAAGGGTGTAAGTATACAGGCATGTAGTGTAGGTTCACGCCGATGCCGGCTTTTCGCATACCACGGAAACAGATATCTCTATTTTCTACTTTTATAACGTATAAATGGTATGCGTGAAAAACATGGTCGCTTTTTAGTAAAGGTTGAATAGGGGTTTGGGCCAGAGCGGTAGCGTAGGTATGAGCTAAAATATTTCTAACCTCTAGCCATGAGGGCAGTTTTTTCAATTGGCTTGAGCCTAAGGCGCATTGTAGGTCTGTTATGCGGTAATTATAACCCAGATTTTGCATTTCATAGTGCCATCCATCTATTTTTTCACGTTCTGCTGCGGTAGTGGTGATACCATGTCCACGAAATATACGCATTTTTTGGGCTAAGTTTGCATCATTGGTAACAGCCATGCCACCCTCGCCTGTGGTGATATGCTTTACCGGATGAAAACTAAAGACTGTTATATGGGCCAAAGTACCAACATTACGCTCTTTATATTGGGCTCCAAGGGAGTGGCAAGCGTCTGCAACTAAAGCAAGGTTGTATTTTTTTGCAATGGCATTAAGGGCATCCCAATGGCAAGGCTGGCCTGCGTAGTCAACGGCAATAATAGCTTTAGTGCGCGGGGTAATGGCAGCTTCTACAGCTTGCATATCAATGAGAAGGGTATGTGCATCTACGTCAACAAAAACCGGTTTTCCCTGGCAATATAAAACAGCGTTGGCTGTGGCCACAAAGGTTATGGCAGGCACAATGACTTCGTCACCTTTTGTAATATCAAGGGCATGCAGGGCGGCATGTAGTGCCGCGGTACCATTGCTTACGGCAACGCCATGGCGAGCGCCCGTAAAAGCGCAGATTTGGGCTTCAAATTGTGCTACAGCGGGACCTGTGGTAAGGTAGTCAGAGCGTAAAACATCTACAACGGCTTGAATGTCTGTCTCGTCGATACTTTGACGTCCATAGGGTAGATACTTGGGAGGCATATTTTATCCCACAGCAAAGCCTTGCTCTTTTAGGGTTTTTTGTAAGTCTTTGACGCTGAGCCACGAATCATTGGTAGAAGAACTATAGGCAAAGTTTTCTACCACAGGAACGCCTAGAGGCCCTTTATAGGCGAAGGTTTGAGGTTTTATGACATAATAGTTGCCTATATCAATGGTGTACAAACTGTCTTCTGATGTAATCATGGATTCATGTAATTTTTCACCAGGACGAATGCCTATTTCTTTAGTGGGCATTCCAGGTGCAATGGCTTCAGCTAAATCTGTAATTTTCATACTGGGAATTTTGGGTACAAAAATTTCCCCACCACCAGAAATTTCAAAGGTATTTAACACCATTTGTACGCTTGCTTTTAGGGTTATCCAAAATCGTGTCATGCGCTTATCGGTAATGGAGAGAGGCTGTTTTTCGTCGCGTTGCTTGATAAAAAAGGGAATAACCGAACCTCGAGACCCCATGACATTACCATAGCGAACAATGGAATACCTTGTTTGACAGGCCATAAAGGCATTGGCAGCTATAAATAATTTATCAGAGCACAGTTTGGTGGCACCATAAAGGTTTACCGGAGCCACAGCTTTATCTGTAGAAAGGCTTACGACTTTTTTTACGCCACAATCTGCTGCTGCATTCACAATATTTTCTGCACCTTGAATATTGGTGCGGATGCATTCGGTGGGGTTATATTCAGCAGCAGGAACTTGTTTTAAGGCTGCAGCGTGAATGACATAATCCACGTCTCGAAAAGCGCGATATAAGCGCTCTTTATCTCGTACATCCCCAATGAAGTAGCGCAAACAGGGGTATTTTTGAGTGGAAAAAAGCTGTTGCATTTCAAATTGCTTAAGTTCATCACGCGAAAAAATTATGAGCTTTTCTGGCTGATACTGAGCTAAAATTAATTCAACACATTTTTTTCCAAAAGACCCAGTGCCGCCGGTGATGAGAATGTTTTTACCAGTAAACATGTAATTACCTAGTCATGCTAAGAGTTAAGAAGGGATGCCTAACATACACAGCATCTTTTTTTGTGGCATTTTTAAACTTTATAAGACATGAGTATCAAGTTTTACACACATGTTTGCAAGGAATATTTTTTTCAATATTTTGTAATACTTGAGTGAATCTTCTTGTGTGGAATAAAAAGGTAGAAAATGGCAAGTCTAAAAAATTTTCCACGGTATTATTGCTGATCATAGTTATAGCTTGGGTCAGTTCCTTGTAGGATGTACAGGTATAAACCCCTGGGGTTTTTTTAAATAGTGAAGTTTTTCCTTCAAACTGCAGTGTAGGTTTTTTTAAAAGTTGGGCTTCCATAATAGCCGTTCCGTTAATAGTGGCAACAGCACTGGCTTTTTTTAAAAGGGTGTGCGTTGGAATATTTTCATGAATAATGGATACATTAGGGATGGCCTGAATTTTTTTGTAAAAGTTTGTATTTCTGTATTTTTCTAAAGTGTCATACATATACAAACTTGTAAGGGCATTAAGCCTAAAGGTAGTAGGGTGTTCTTTAACATAAATGTGCCAACCCTTAGGTAGTGCTTTTGAGAGCATTTCTATGATAATG
>CAZBDD010000080.1:0-6579 GCA_964490475.1 uncultured Desulfovibrionaceae bacterium | reverse complement strand
CAAATGGACAGCAAAGCATTCATGTATTTTAACAGTTTTTTGAATTATGCAGAGGTCGCAATAAGGGGGTCTGGGAAAATTTTTAGCAAACGTGTCCCCAGAAAAAGGGCATTTAATCAACGTTTCCTTAAATTTTCTTACAATTTTTATAAGCCATTAAGCTTTTTTTCGTAATTCCGTAACGCTTTGTCCGCTAAGTCCCCAATTGTCTGTGGGAACTTCTTCAATAACTACAAAGGTCGTCGCCGGATTTTTCTGTAACACACGCACCATCACTTCAGTAATACCAGCAATAAGCTCTTCTTTTTGCTCCTTAGTAGGAGCATCATCTCCGCCGGTGAGCTTTACATTTACAAATGGCATTTTTCATCCTTTTATTTCAAGTTATTCGTCTAATTTTCTATATATATGCAATACGTTAACTCATTCACTTCTTGGAAGAGGAAGACCATGAAGGGGGCTGGGAGAAACTTTTCACCGCTAGCAAAAGTTTCCCCCAGAAAAAGGAGTTAATCAGCGTTTGCTTTAATAAAAACTTATCTTACGGCCGTAATTTCAATTTCTACTTGTACGCCCAAGGGCAAAGAAGCCACCCCAACGCAAGAACGAGCAGGAAAAGGCTCTGTGAAGAATTTTTTGTACACTTCATTCACCAAGGGGAAATCAGCCATATTTGTAATAAACACCGTGACTTTTACCACATTTTCTACAGTCATATTAGCCGCAGCCAAAACAGCTTGTACGTTTTTTAAGCATTGCTCAGCTTGGGCGCTTACATCACCTTCCACAACCTTACCGGTAGCAGGGTCTAAGGCCACTTGCCCAGAGGCAAAGAGCATATCCCCTTTTAAAATAGCTTGGCTGTAAGGTCCCACAGCACCTGGTGCTTTATCGGTACTAATAACTTCTTTCATGGTAGCTCCTTTATAATTCTCTTTAAAAAGTATCTATAATTTGCAAAATTTCTGCAGTTTTATCTTGCATTAATTTTGTATCACCCTTGGATTCTACATTCAAGCGTAATAAAGGTTCTGTATTAGAAGAGCGCACATTAAAGCGCCAAGTATCAAAAACCATGGACAAGCCGTCAAGATTATCTTCTTCTTTAGCATCTTTGGCATAGGTTTCATGAATTTTTTTGATAATACCCTGAGCATCACTTACCTTTCTATTAATTTCACCACTGCAGGGGTATTGTTCCATGCACTCTTGCACCAACTCAGCCAATGTCTTTTTGCTGGTTACAAGTAACTTAGCCACCAGCAACCATGGCAACATGCCGGAATCGCAATAGGCAAAATCTCTAAAATAATGGTGTGCGCTCATTTCGCCGCCATAGAGCGCATCTTCTTGCCGCATGGCTTCTTTAATAAAAGCATGTCCGGCTTTACTCATAAGAGTTTTGCCGCCGGCACTGTGTACCACTTCTTGCGTATTCCATACAAGGCGAGGGTCATGGATAATCTTTGATTGCGGATATTCTTGCAAGAGACTCTTTGCCAAAAGCCCCACCACATAATACCCTTCAATGAAATTGCCCGAGGCATCATAAAAGAAGCAACGATCAAAATCACCATCCCAAGCAATACCAAGATCTGCACCGTTCTCGCGCACCGCTTCAGCTGTGGCTTCGCGTCTTTCAGGAAGCAAGGGATTAGGAATACCATTGGGAAAGTTTCCATCAGGTAACATATTAGCCGTTGTAACACTAAAGGGTAGTAAGGGAATAAGTTCTTCCATTACAAGACCTGCGCACCCATTACCTGCATCCACATGAAGTTTGAGCTGCGCATCTGAAGAATTAAGCGCATCTAGCTTCACATAGTCTAACAAGAAGCGTAGATATTCTTTACGATATGAAGCTTCTTCATAAGAACCACTTTGAGGATTCGTAGCTTCCAGCGTTATTTGAGGAAGTAATTCTAGGGCTTTATCGCGAATATCAAAAAGCCCTGAATCTGAGCTAATGGGCACAGCATTTTTGCGTACAAATTTTAAACCATTATCATCACGTGGGTTGTGACTTCCGGTAATCATAATACCGCCATCAAAACCTTGAGAGAAAGTAGCATAATAAATTTCTTCTGTGCCGCATAAGCCCAAATCTATGACCGAAACACCGGCTTCACGCAAGCCCTGCACAAGACCATCGCGTAATGACGGGCCAGATAAACGACAATCGCGCCCTATAACCACAGTTTTAGGGCTAAAAAGATCCGCAAAGGCAAGGCCAATAGCTTTTGCCAAGGCTGGATTAAGTGTGCTTGGAACAGTTCCACGCACATCATAAGCTTTAAAAGACGATGCAAAACTCATAAAAATCCTTTTATCTAATAAGGTTATATATCACTATTTTTTAATACTAAATTTCACTGAAAACACGCACACTTCTATAACAAATAAAAAGATAAATGTCCAAAGAAAGACTCCTGCACAATAATCATGCAGGAGTCTTATATCATTTTTTCTATTTTACTACAGACTAGAAAGGCCAGAGATTATCCATAAAACGTGTAAACCAACCAGGCTTTTGCTTGTCAGCAAGTACGCCCTGACCATAGTATTGAATATTAGCATCGGCCACTTGGGTAGATGTAATGGTATTATCAGCACTAATATCACGAGCGCGAATGGTACCGGAAAGCACCATATATTGAGTTTCTTCGTTAACTCGAATTTGTCGAACACCCTCAATCTGTAAAATACCGTTGGGCATTACTCTAATCACGCGTGCCGCAATGGATGAAGTCACAGTATTTCCACGATCCGTTTGCCCTGAAGCAGAAAGTTCACTACCTGCTCCACCACCCAATGCGGACGTACCGGCCCCAACGGGAACACGCATACCAGCAGGCAAGGCTATTTGTGTTAAGCCGAACAAGGAAGAAACACCATAATTACTGGTACTTTCTTTATCAGCATCTGTATTGGCTGTATTTTGCGCCGAGGTGCTTTCCATGATATTTACCACCACAATATCGCCTATACGACGCGCACGGCTGTCAGAAAACAAAGGGTCCACATCACTTTCAGCAAAAAGCGAACCGGGGTTAGCAGCTCTTTCTTGCGGTGTGTACGAACGTGTTGGAGCCCCTGCCACTGTAGGTGCTATAACAGTGGGGGCATGCCGAGAATTTTGACAGGCAGAGATGAAAACAAGGCTCATCATAAGTAAGGCCATGCTCAATGCTGTATAAAGTTTCATAATTTTCTCCCTCAAAATATAACAATGGTACAACAAGTATTAATCTGCACCCTTATATTTCTATATAACAATGCATTTATCTTAAAAAAGCACTCTACCAAGATAAAAGCGTAAAATTTTACTCAATAACAACGGTGCGACTATCACGCACAGTTCCATATACTTCTTTTTTACTCTGTAAATTGCGCACCGGTATAATAGATCCTGGGGCACCATCCACAAGACTTTCGGCTTTCACTTCCATACGCACATTACCCTTATTATACACAAGATTTACTATGGAACCTTTACGCACCATGGCAACACCTAATAAGTCCGTGCTATAAATTATTTCGCCCGTGCCTAAATTACGTGCCAGTTGCCAAGGGCCACCTTTTCCATCCCACGGCATAAATTTTAGAAAAGCCGCATTGACACGAGTGAAGGTGATGTCTTGCACATGGAGTTGATTGCCCTTATTCATGGGGCGCAACACCGCAGGAACTTCTACCCATAAATTCAAAAATGCCGCCCCTGCCGCTCTGCGCAATACGCGCCCGTCCGGCTCTTGAATAACAAAACGAAAAGTTACTCGCCCCGGAGCCACAGTACCCGGTTCTAAGCTGACCTTTTGTTGCCCATGTGCCAAAAAGATGTATGGTGGCAAACGAAATTCTGTCCACTCTGCAGTACCAGGCATGGCATTGGTTTGTTGAGTCAAATAGTTGACTACATAGTTGCGCAATTCATGCTCTGTAAGCACCACGCCGCCGCGCTGAATAGCTAAAGAATTTGGCAAAATACAGCGCCCTGCCGTGTTAGCCCCTAAGGTTTCGCGCAAAGCTTTACTAAGCCGTGTTTTATTAATTTGTAATGGTTTACCTGGCTCAGGAGGTGCTGGCCATAAAGCCTGATCTTTTAAAGAGTCCCACAAACCAGTAGGCACAGGTCCCACAGGTTCTGCAATTTCCTTAAGCAACACCATCTCACCATGAGCCACGGCAGCACTGCGAATGTGCAAACGCCAATCATGAGTACTTTGTAACTCTAAGGCGCCTCCAGCATAGGTACCTTGCCCCATGGAATTGCGCACTCGCCCTGCCCCAACATTTTGTTGTTGCGGACTTAAAGGTAAACCGGGGCGTGCATAATTCCAATTAGAAGCGGCCTGAGCAGAGTTTGCCTGAAAAAGCACCCCCTGCCCCACCATAAAAATAAGGATAAAAAGAAGAATACATGAATGCGTCATAATACGTTGTTTACCTAAAGCACAGCATAGCAAAAACAAAGATAAAAAACCTTTCTTTTCGCTACAGTGCGTTTTTTGGGTAAGTTCTTCCCCAAAAAAGGTATGAACAACTCTAGGCAGCATTCTGCAAAGCATACTTAAGACCTCTTAAGATTAACTGCAAGGCCCAACATGGTGTCAGAGGTTTGAATAGCTTTAGAATTTACCTCATAAGCGCGCTGTCCTACAATCATATTAACCATTTCATCAACGACTTCCACATTAGACATTTCTAAGAAGCCTTGTGCTAAAGTACCCACATTATCAGTGCCAGGCACGCCTTCTAATTCTTCACCAGAGGCTTCTGTGGGGGTATAAAGATTACGTCCACGAGAATCTAAACCAGCAGGATTGATAAATGTATATAAAGGAATTTCCGCAGAAGAAATTTCTGCACCTGAAGCATCCAAGGCGGCAATATGCCCTTGGGCAGAAATGGAAAGGTTTTTCGTTTCTGCAGGCACGGTAAATTCTGGCTGCAAAACATAACCATTGGCTGTGACTACAGTACCATCTTGATTTAATTTAAAAGTTCCGGCTCTTGTATACATCATTTCGCCGTTCACCTCTACCTGAAAGAAGCCATCGCCTTCAATGGCTACGTCCAAAGAGTTGCCAGTATTTTGAAAATCCCCTTGAGAGAAGAACTTATGTACCGCAGTGGGGCGTGCGCCCATGCCCACTTGAATGCCCACAGGCAAACGATTGTCACCATCGGTAATGGAGCCGGCAATCTTCATGGTTTGATACATAAGATCTTCAAATTCTGCCCTGCTTTTCTTAAAACCGGTGGTATTAACGTTGGCCAAGTTATTGGAAATAACGTCAATATTCATTTGTTGAGCCACCATACCTGTGGCACCTGTCCAAAGAGAACGCATCATAGCTTTAACTCCTTATTTTATCAGACTGTCAAAAAAGACTGTCTTAAACTCTTTATACAAAATATTATGCTAAATGTTAAAAGTTAGCGAATTTTACCCACCTTATCAATGGCGGCCTTATCTATGGTGTCAGAAGTTTGTATTACTTTTTGATAAGCTTCAAATTGACGATGAACTTCAATCATATTTACCATTTCTGTCACAACTTCCACATTAGCGGCTTCCACAAAACCTTGCGAAACCCGTGTACCTTCAGCTCTAGCATCTATTTCTTGCACTTCCACACCATCGCGGACTTTGTATAAATTATGCCCTTCTTTTTCCAAAGATTGTGGGTTATCAAGGCCCACGAAGTTAATGGTATTAATGACATCACCATTGGCAAAAACCTGTCCGTCACCACCAATATGCACATGCCGTGTACCGTCAGGAATAACAATATTACCTTCAGTACCTTGCAAGGGCCAGCCTTGTGGTGTCATAAGTGTTCCGTCAGAAGATTTCACAAAATGCCCATTGCGAGTATATCTTTCACCATTGGGCGTATTTACTTTAAAAAAGCCTTCCCCTGAAAGAGAAACATCCAGTGGGTCACCGGTAAACTTCATAGAACCTTGAGAAAAGTCTGTTTTACTAACGGCAATACGCGGGCGAGCTAGATTTTTAGGCTCTGGAAAGAGAGGCTCAGAACGGCAATGCATTAAAGGCTCGCGAACTTCATCATGCGCAAAAGAAGCCATGGTATCTTTAAAGGCAAGCTTATCTTGCTTATAGCCATTGGTATTCACATTTGCCAAATTATTGGCAATGAAATTCATGCGGTGTTCTGTGGATAAAGCACCAAAAACTGCACTAAACATCATATCTTGCATGAAAAATTCCTCCTACACACCGTTATTTTCCCTAAAGAGCGTTCTTTAGAATACAGTACGTGCAAGAGGAGATGCAGATAGTATGCCAAAATAAAGATTATGATGCGGAACCTTTATTTTTTATGAGGAAGGAAAAAAACTTTTTGAAAAAAGGCCCCTCCCCCACACCCCTCCCTTTTCCAAAAACTTTCTATTCATGTATTTCAGTTCATTAAAATAAAAAAGAGACCTCTGCACAATCCATGATTCTTTAATTGTGCAGGACTCTCATTTCAGCATTTTTTGGGATTATGCAGAGACCTTAAAAAAGGTGCTTGTTAAAAAACAAACACCTTTTTCATTGAAAACTCA
>CAZBDD010000079.1:0-6585 GCA_964490475.1 uncultured Desulfovibrionaceae bacterium | reverse complement strand
TGGCACATGGAGATTATGGTTCTGTAACGCTACGTACAGCAGAAACTATTCTTGGCCCGCTTACTGATTGTGCCTCCATTAGTGTAGATGTGGCTCGCGATGTTGAGGAAACTGTGCAGAGGTTGGAAGATGCGGCGCATCGTCTTGATAAGGGCGCTGGTGTCATTATTTTAACAGATATGTTTGGCGGTACACCCACCAACTTAAGTTTAGCTTTGCTTACAAAACATAATGTGGAAGTGGTGACTGGGGTAAATTTGCCCATGATTATGAAGGTTTTTTCTTCTCGCTTAAAGCCCTTAAAAGAATTGGCTACCCTTGCCGGAGAAGCCGGAAAAAGTGGTATTGTAGTGGCTGGAAGCATGTTAGCACAAAAAGATAAGTAGATATGTCTGTATTCAGAGTAGATAATAGACTAGTGCATGGACAAATTATAGAGGCATGGCTTCCCTATACAGGGGCAAGGCATGTTTTTGTAGCACATGATGTTTTAGCGCAAGATAGCCTACATCAACAGATTATGAGTCTTGCCATGCCTCAAAGGGTGGAAATGCATTTTACACCCATTCATGCATTGTCGTATAATTTGCAGCGCTATGCGCAAGAAATAACTTTTGTATTATTTCAGAATTTGTATGATCTCTCAGCCAGTTTGCAGGAAATAGGGAAAAATATTGCTATAGAATATATTAATATTGGTAATTTGCATGACTCGCATGCCATAAAAGATACCAAGAAGAAGCAAATTGCGCCACATATTTTTGTTAATGAAGAAGAATGGGGAATTTTGCATAAAATTCATGAGGTTTATCCTTTAGATTTTCGTGCTATCCCTTCAGAAAAGAAAAGAGGCTTTCATGAACTTTGCCCTTGATATAGTATCTCCTTTTTTGCTTGTGTTGATGAGCGCTTTTTTTTTGTCGTAGCGCAGGGGGCACGCACCTCATTTCATATTACTTTCTTAGATAGACCATTGGTGATGGCTCTTTTTTTGGGCTTTTGCACAGAAAACTTACCCTTTGCTTTGGCTCTTGGCTTAGTTTTAGAACTTTTTTGGATAGATGCTTTACGTTTGGGTTGTATAGTTCCCCCGTCGGGTACATTTTCTTTTTTGTTACTATATCCTTTATGTATTCTTTTCCAATGGTATTTACCCTCCATGCTTCCCATACCCCTTGTTATATGTTTAGGCTTTGGTTATGCCGCTTCTTGGTTGGAGCAATGGCACAGACGTAAAAACATGGCTTATGATGCTTGTTTACAAGAGTGGGTCGAAAAACCTCACATTGATGAAAGCGCAAATTTAAAGAAAGATTTAGTAAGCTCGTGTAACGAGCAAGAGAAAGATGCCGTAGCGGCCATGGCTCCTACAGAAATTATAGCCTTTGCTCGTTGGCAAATGCTGTGGTCGGCGGCATTGCTGTATATGGTATGCTTTAGCAGTATATATGCTTTTTTCCACTGGCTACAAAAGATTTATACAGTACCTAGTTTACCCATGGTGAGTTGGAATGTTTTATATGGTGTAGGGCTTTTGGGGGCTGTGTTGTCTTTACGAACCAAACGTGCTTATGCTGTGCTTGGTGTTGCGTTTTTCTTTTTATTTTTGTGGTTTTGTATAAAATAAAACAAGGGTATGTGTAACACGCATACCCTTGTTTCTCATGGTCTTAAAAAAATTAGTCATTAAGTGTGATGTAGAAATTTCCATCACTCGATGAGGTTAAGTGGTCAAACCAAACACGGCGTTGATTTTTTCCGGTTATTCTGCCTTGACCGCTGATCATCATTTTGGCATCTCTTACCCAGTATTTCTTGTCATTTCTATCATTATAAGAGCCAGCCCAACTATATCTTTTATCATCGGTGCGACCATAATAATACAAAACGCCGTTGCTTGTGTCTACGCTCAGTTTTCGAGATGTGCGAGCAGGAACTTCTATCCAGCCTAATGTTATCCATTC
This sequence comes from uncultured Desulfovibrionaceae bacterium, assembly GCA_964490475.1. Classification (GTDB taxonomy): domain Bacteria; phylum Desulfobacterota; class Desulfovibrionia; order Desulfovibrionales; family Desulfovibrionaceae; genus CAYJAD01. The sequence goes on along the minus strand of CAZBDD010000079.1, from coordinate 4,621 downwards.
ACCATGACTCTGGTCTAAATAGCGAAGGGCAATATTTGCTGTATAGCGAGATTTATTGTTAACAGTCAAAATCTTCTCAGCCAAGGCTGTGCTTGCAAGGGCCATAATGCAGAAACTAAAAATTGTACAGAGTGTTAACTTTTTCATGGTTCCTCCAATAGCTGCAAAAGGTTTATATTTTTGTGTTAATCTCCAGCTTTAGCAAGAATAAGTTGCACTTCATCTACAGTAAGGCCAGCATTTTTTGCAATTTGCGTGGCACTGACACCGCGTTGATGTTGGTTAAGAATAAGTTCGCGCAAAAACTGCGGTGAACGGCTAATTCCCTCGGCTTGAGAAATAAGCTTTCGTAACGCTTCAGCTCTTTCTTCCATACGCTGATCAAGGGTGCGTAATTCTGCTTGTCTTTGTGCAAAGGTTGCCACAAGTTCTCTTTCTAGCTCTGCATTATGTTGCAAACGGGCAAGTAAAATTTCTTGATTGGCTTGTAAATTCTGCATGAGGTCTTCAGAACGTCGCAAGCGCAAAAAGAAAAAAAGTATAGCAACAAGTAAAATAAGCTCTATGGCAGTAAATAAGAGCACTACCCAAAGTGATAGCATTTTTTTTCCATGTGTTGTTGAAAAGTGTTTTTTTGCAACTTAGTCGTACCAAAAACAGCGCAACCACTAATGCTTTGCTTTGAGCATTTGTTATGCAAAGAACACATTCTCAAGGGTTATTAAAATGTAAAAATTTAAAACAGTATGTTAAATTTTCATATTAATGAGGTTTCCCACCAAGGGATCAGAAGGCGTGGTAGGGGAATCCTCCACGTCTTGCCTATCATTTTCATGTTCTTGGTCGGTAAATTGCTTACGAGCTTCGCGTTCGCTTACATTTTCATCAGTAATTTTAGATTCAGCACTGGGGTCAGGTGCTTGAACTTGGCTTTGCTCTTGTTTTGCCATTTCTTGCGCAAGAAGGCGCGACATAGCAAGGCTAGATTCCGGACCAGTTGCAGCGTCACTTGCTGCACGCGAAGCATAATTCATTTGTGCATAAAGCACTCCTACAGTTGCGTTAATTTGCATGGCGCGCCTCCTTGTCTTGTAAAAGACTGCACGTCAGAAAGTTAACACCCTATGGGGATTGGGCATAATCGCGTCTATCTAAAAAGCCTGTGCAAGACTCAACTAGTGAAGTACACTGGGTTTTATATTTCATTCATGGCACTTTGACACATATAGAAACTATTTTCCAATATATCCTTCAAAAAGCATATCATCAATTTCGCCATTAACCAAGTAGCCTTTAAAAACAGACGTAAGGTCTTGTTTTATAGTGGGCACATTAGTGTGGTCAATAAGGAAATGATACGGTTTGTTAATAAGATAATAGTATACAGCATCGCGCAAAAGTATCATTTTATTTTGTGCTTCTAAACGCAATTGCGCATTTTTAGTGACAATGGCAAATTTGCACACCAAAAATACAGTACCACCCTTACCATCAGGTAGGGGTACCCAATAAGGCTCGAAAGAAACAATAAAATCGTCAGGTATCGGTGGTGAAGTAGGTTCTTTGGGAACACGTATAATTTCTGGCTCAATTGGTGGTGGTGGTGGCTCCCTAAGGCCAAACCACCAAAAGGCAGCGCCGCCTATAGCTAACAGTACAACAACAAGAATAATAATCAGCTTTAGTTTACTCTTGGGCTTTTCTTCTTGTTCATCGCCTTCATTTGTTTTTTCAAGGCTTTTTTCGCTTATGGCAGGGGCTGTATCTTCGGGCTTGGTATGTTCTACTTCGTCTTCTAGAAAATCAGCACCCTCAAGGTCAAGAGCCACTTTTTCTTCAGCGACTTCTTGTACCTCAATTTCAAGCTCATTGCTTTCAAGGCGAGTTTTTTCATCGACGTTGGACATGCCATACCCTCGTTTTATGCAAGCGCCTTATGTTCTGGTTGCAACAATGTTTAAGGTGCAAAAAGTTCATAAGACGCCCAGCTTCAAACATAACCCCTGAATATGCCATGCAGGCACGCACCGTTATACGTATAATTTAGGGGAAAATTTTATCAATTTTTTGTTTCAATGTGTCAGCTGTAAAGGGCTTTACAATGTAGTTGGAAACTTTGGCCTGTACAGCTTCTAAAATATTTTCTTGCTGTGCCTCTGCAGTAACCATAAGAAAGGGCGTATCAGCCAATTTTTCATCGGCGCGCACCTTGCGAAGCAGTTCAATGCCAGTCATTTGTGGCATATTCCAGTCAGAAACAATAAATTCAATTTTTTCACGTTGTAAAACGTCCCAAGCTGTGGTGCCATCATCGGCTTCCACCACATTATTAAAACCAAGCTGACGCAACACATTGCGTACAATACGGCGCATGGTGGAAAAATCGTCAACAATAAGTACTCGCATATTAGGATCAAATGGCATAACTTCCCTCTTTTTAAAAAAGTTTACAAAAATTACTTTTTTTCGTAATGCTTGGCAAATTCTTGCCGCAAGCGCTTTAAGGCCTGCGAATGCAATTGAGATACGCGTCCTTCAGTTATTTCCATAACCTCAGCAACCTCCCGCATATTCAATTCATCGTGGTAATAAAGTGATAATACCAGTTTTTCACGTGGTGTCAATGTGTTAATAAGTGGTATCAGGCGTTCGAGAAGTTCTTTCTCTGCAGTAAGGGAATAAGGTTCGTCATTTTTTTGACTATCACCCAGCATGGAGTCGTGCACAGCGTCTAATGAAACCACGAGCTGGTTTTGCAATGCTTCTTGGCCTTGACGTATTTCTAGTAAGGTAAGTCCTGTAATTTCAATGAGTTCTTCTTCAGTTGCTGGGCGGCCGTGATCGCGCTCAATAGTACGCATGGCGCCGTCTATTTGACGAATTTTTTGACGTAGTGGCCTTGGAAACCAGTCAAGCTTGCGCAATTCGTCTAGCATAGCTCCGCGTATTCTATTGCCTGCATAGGTGTCAAAGCGCACGCCTAATTGCGGCTGAAATTTGCCCAATGCTTCCATAAGACCCAAGGTGCCGGCGCTTATCATTTCATTAAGTGAGACCGTCTTAGGGAGCTTGGCCTTAAGGCGTAAAGCAAGAAAGCGTATTTTAGGCGCATAATGGCGCACAATACTTTCTTGCTGCGTAGGTGAAAAATCGCACCAAGAAGAGTATCCCTGTTCCATGGCTTCCCATGGGGGGAGCTGCTGATGTTGGGCTTGTGCTTCTTGCATAAAGTCTCCTTTTAAAACCGATAAAGCCTCAGACAATATGAAAAATAAGCTATAACTTTCTAACTACTGTTGAAAAAGTAGTTTTTTCCAGAAAAATTTAATATTTCCGTCTAATCTTTTAGGTACTTCCCATTCTAAAACGTCATTGGCTATATCGCTAATAGCCATGGCCGCAGGGGAGTTTGGAGCATGAACAGTGATAGGTGATTGTTGCACTACCGCTTGACGCACGGTGGTGTCTCTGGGAATAACCCCCATTAAATCAAGGGAAACTCCACTTAAAAAATGTTCGCAAGCTTGATGCAATCGTCCAAAAGTTACTTTGGCAGCCCGTGTATCGTGTGCCATGTTGATAAGCACCTTATAGTGCTCAACACCGTGGTTGGTTTTAAGCACTTTTATGAGAGCATAAGCATCGGTCAGTGATGTGGGTTCAGGAGTAAGCACCACAATACGCTCTTGCGCTGCAAGATTAAAATAGAGCACATTGTCATTGATGCCAGCGCCAGTATCTACAAGTAAGTAATCAACTTCTTCTTCTAGAACATCTACGGCTTCCAGCAATTCTAATTTTTGCCCAGTGTCTAGGGCTAGCATTTCACTCATGCCTGAAGAGGCTGGCAGAATGGAAAAGCCATAAGGCGTAGGAAAGAGCACATCGTGAATGCCTTTAGTATCTTCGTGAAAAAGATGAAATAAATTTTTAGGCGGTGTAAGTCCTAAGAGGACGTCAACATTGGCAAGGCCAAGGTCCGCATCTAATAAAACCACACGTTTACCTTGCTTTGCCAATTCTACAGCAAGGCTTACTGAGAGATTGGTTTTGCCTACGCCTCCTTTACCGGAAGTGACGGAAATAACCATTGGAAATGTATCGTGCATAAAAACTCCCTCTTCATCAACGTGCGTTTGTGCTCTTTTCTAACTATAACAGCATTAATCCAAAAATGCACATATTCTTTTATTCTATATTATTAACCTGTTGCAATTATGCTTTCTTAATTCATGGCAGATTGTGCTATACTTGGCAACTGCCTTTTAAAAATGAGTCGCCATAATAAGGATGGACTTGCCACCGAAAGTGTGTCTCGTAGCTCTGCACCATAAGATAAGGCCGATACGGGCAAACGGCAAGAAGCAGCCACGTTAACAATGCTACCAAAATTCACAGCTTCATCAAGTTTTCCCCACACTATACTGCCAGGACCGTCTGGGGAATAACGTTCAATAAAATTCATAAGTTGCTGCCCATCATAGGAGGGCGATAGCACACAGTGTGTGGCTTTGCTGCCTGCCATATCACTGCGAATACCGAATTTTATATATAGCTCTTGTAAATTATTTCCAGTGGCTACACTAGGTAAGTCCACAAAAATTTTATCTGCGGTGGCATG
>CAZBDD010000078.1:0-6644 GCA_964490475.1 uncultured Desulfovibrionaceae bacterium | reverse complement strand
TCTTTCAATTTGCCATAGGTATTGTGGGAATTTGGTTTATGATTGTTTATGTGTGTCCCATGCTTTTAGCAAATATCTCCCCCTTAGCTCGTTACGCGCAAGTAGCCAAAGATAATGACATTGTACCTAGCATGCTTTATTACACCGATGTTCCTGTTTCGGTAGATGCTGAAAACAATAACCGAAACACCGTGCGTTTTATGCCCCGAAAAGACCAGAGCAAAGAATAAAATACTTCTTCTCATTTCATTGCAAGCATACAAAATATATTCTTTTCATTGGCGCATATTTTGTGCGCTCTTCATTCTTCTACGAAATATAAAAAAACTCACCATAGGCGTGAGGTATAAAAAAGAAGCATAAAAGATGCTCGTTACAGGTGCATCTACATTGGCAAGCACTACAGAACAAGCAATATTCCACGGCACCAAACCTGCCATAAGTACCACAGTATTTTCAAGAGACAATGCTAAATCCTCAGCCTTAGCGTATTGAGGTTCGCAAAGAGATTTTGTCAAAAAAATCGAGAGAGTTTGATTACAGGTAAGCATGCAAGTGAATAAAGCAACAACACACGTACTTCCAAAAGGACTCACTCTTTCTGCCAAATGCACAATATGTTCTTTAATATTTTCCAAAAGGCGTGTAACCTGAAAGATGCCTATATAAGAAGAAGAAAGCCCCACCACGCAAACTACAGTCATCATGGAAACAAGCCCACCACCACCAAGCACACTATGTATCATAGGGTTAGGGCTTGTAAAACCGGCCCAGTACAAGGTCAACAGTTGCACAGCACTCATATCTTGTAAAAAGATACAGAGTATACTGGCGCTTACAATACTTACTAGCATAATTTTTTTTATATTTACTTTAAAAACAACCAAGCCCAATACCAATAAAGCCGGAATAGCAGACGGCCATGTCAGCACGAAGTTTTCTCTAAATAGAGTAAGCGTTTCTAATGGCATAACTTTTTGTGAGTTTTCAAAACCCAAATACAAATAAAATATGCTCGTTACCAATAGTGGGATTAAGCAAGTCATAAACATGTTCTTGATATTTTTAAAAATATCCGTGCGAGTTATTTTTGCTACTAAGTGCGCGCTAGAAGACATAGGTGACATTCTGTCACCAAAGTAACTACCGGAAAATATAGCGCCGCCCAAAAAAGCTGGATCAACACCCAAAACATTACCCATGGTCATGCAAATAACCCCCATGGTAGCCGATGTACCAAAGGCGGTTCCCGTAAACAAAGATATGAATACACAAAGTATAAAGGAGCTAAAAACAATAAGAGAAGGGATAAGAAGAGGCGCGCAACTCACCACAAGAAACGCAATAGTGCCGCTAGCACGCCATGTGGCTGTTAATATGCCAATAAGGCAAAAAAGCAAAAGCATTGACCCAATATTTTTCGTAGTATTCCACGAATGCCAAAATAACTCTTTGGCTTTACACCCTTTATATAAGCCATATGCAAAAAAAAGCATATAGCCCAAAAGCAAGGCGTAAAGTAAATGAATACTGAAGAAGACACTGGCAAGAAGTATCAGCGAAAAAAGTATAATGACAAAATATTCCATACAAATTGATTCTTACCTAGTATCACCAGCGCGTGTCTATATAAAAAGACGCCAATACTTAATATTCATCTTTAAGATTACGCCGCATAAGCTCTGCCACGCACTCCTTGGGGGACATATCAGTATATAATATGTTATATACTGCTTCAGTAATGGGAGCGCTCACAGCATGCTTTTGTAACATGCCATAAACGGCTTCGGTGGTTTTTACCCCTTCAGCCACCATACCCAAGGAATCTACAATATACGAAAGACTTTCCCCTTGCCCTAAGCGCATACCTACTTGTCTATTGCGCGAAAGATTACCGTGGGCTGTAAGTGTTAGATCTCCTAAACCTGAAAGCCCCATAAAGGTAGTGGCTTGAGCCCCACAGGCTTTCCCTAAGCGGCTCATTTCTGCAAGGCTACGCGTCATCAAAGCAGCTCTGCTATTATGTCCAAAGCCCAAGCCCTCGCACAGCCCCACAGCAATGGCCATGATATTCTTCAAAGCACCGCCAAGTTCAATACCGCGCACATCGCTACCGGAATAACAACGAAAGTATGGTGTAGAAAAAATCGTTCGTAACTCGGTGCCAAGGGTGCTACATTCACTCCCCAGCACCACGGCTGTTGGTTGTCTTTGCATCACTTCATCAGCAAAGGAGGGGCCTGAAAGTATGACGTACTGTGGGCATATATCCCCCAATTCCTCTGCCACCACTTGCCCTATGGTTTTTGCAGTAGAACTCTCTAAACCTTTGGCTGTATTTACTAAAATACAGTTTTTTGGCAACAAGTGTCGAATGCCTTGTAAAAAGGTACGTACACTCTGGGTTGGTATAGCCAAAACAAAAAGATCATACTTACCAAGTTGCGACATATCTGTAGCAGCTTTTACCGAAGCATGAATGGCATATTGCTTTAAATAATACAAATTCTTATGTGTAGCATTAATACTTTGAGCCACTTCCGCATCACGTACAAAAAGGCAGACATCGTGATCTGCATCTGCCAGCACATGAGCTAAAGCTGTTCCCCAAGAGCCGCCTCCAAGAACAGCCACACGCAAAGGCGATTTTTTAAGCATTTCTTGCATATATCCCTCTAAAATTGTTCTTTTAAAAAGGTTAGTCCCACTTGCCTAGCACGACGCACATCACTTCTTGGGTCATTAACAAAAAAGGCAAAATACGTCCTCTGTCTATTAAGTTTTGCTTCTACAAAGCCTACCAGCCAACTTTTACCTTGACCATTGGCACCGGTTTTAGCATAAATAATATTTTGTTGTGATGCAGTTTTTTCTTCTAAAAGCATAATTTCTTTTACAAGTGCCACATGCTCAGAAGCAATATCGGTATGGCCTTCAAAAATATCTGCCACCACTTGAACTTGTGTCAATGGTGATATTTTCAAAGAAGAATCGAGCCAAAAGCCATTTAAATCTGGCATAGCATCACGGCCATTGCCTTGCCATTGCGAAATATCTTCATTACCATAATGCAGTTTTTTCAAAAACTTCGCCACTATGTCTGGAGTAAGAGCGTAAATAAGTTGGTGATAGTACCACACACAAGAAAATTGAAAAGCTTCTTGCAAAGTAACATCTTTATTCCATGCATCTAGCCAATATTTTTTTCCATTATATTGCATTTTACTGTTTTTACTGACAAGAAGTCCCTGCTCTAAACCTAACAGCGTGGAAACAATCTTAAAAGTAGAAAAAGGGGAAAAAGCTTGTGTAGCCAATTTCTCATTATACACTTTAAGACTTGCCGTTTGAGGAGTATAAAGCACCACGGTACCTTGCATACCTTCAAAATATTTAGCAGCGTCAAAAGCTTGTGGCGTGATACTAGCAACATGGGGTTGTGCCGCAGCATGAGCTACACAAAAGCATAATGTATAGCTAAAAGCCGTTGTAAGAATGAATAAGAAAAATATTTTTCTTAAGGGGGGGAATATTTTCTGCATCTTTAAGCCCTCAGTGGATTATTTGTTTCGTCACATGCTCTGTTTGTAATACTACTATAAAGCCTCTGCATCATTCCCAATGCAGGTTTCATTATAGGTTAGCAACTTTCACAACCAAACCAGTGATTACATGGAAACTTGACCCTACGCAAGAACACTTTTTCCTTTTAAAACAGAGAAAAACACACCACCTAAAAAAACATTTGCTTTTTTGACTAAGAATCTATATGTTGACCACTCGAGTTTAGCAAAAGGGGGTGATTTCCTTGCCAGGAGTATTCCTTAACGAAGATGATTATAACTTCGATATCGCTTTACGTCGCTTTAAAAAGCAAGTAGAAAAGGCTGGCGTTCTTTCTGAAATGAAGAAACGTCAACACTACGAAAAGCCTAGCGTCATGCGTAAGAAGAAGAAAGCCGCTGCCAGAAAGCGTTTGATGAAAAAAATCAGAAAAATGAACATGGGCTAGTGACTTTTAAAAAAACGTTGTTATCTATATAACACGCAGTCATAAAAACCTGCGGGGAATTCACACACGAGTTCCCCGTTTTTTCCTATTGCTAAAACCCCAAAGGCCGCACTATGACCCTCTCTGAACGTATTGAAAAAGACTATATTACTGCTTATAAAGCTAAAGAACAGCTTACCCTTGATGTACTGCGTTTGTTAAAAACCGCCGCCAAGAATCAATTAGTGGAATTAAAGCGCTCTCAAGGTAGCCTTGATGATGCCGAAATGATGGACGTGCTCTTGCGTCAAGCAAAGCAACGTCAAGATTCCATTGTACAATTCACAGAAGCCGGTCGTTCTGATCTTGCAGAAAAAGAAGCCGCCGAATTAAAAATTTTACAAATATATCTACCACAACCTCTTTCAGCGGAAGAGTTATCCGCGGCCATAAGCAAAGCCATAGCCGACACCGGCGCCCAAAGCCCTAAAGATATGGGCAAGGTTATGACTGCTATTATGGCAGAATATAAAGGCCGTGTAGATGGAAAAATTTTGTCAGACACCGTTCGCCAGCAATTGAGCGCATAACAATAACAAAGTTGACACTGTATTTATGATATCGGCAAGAACATTTACTGCACTTGAATTTGACAAGGTTCTCGAACACCTTTCAAAGAAATGCCTTTCACCTTCGGGGAGAATGGCGGCTCTGCATTTACGCCCCTATGACCATGCCCATGACGCTATGGAAGCGGCTAAACTCTACGAAGAGTGTCGCCTTTGGGCTGGTATTGCGGCTTCTGCGCCACAAGGCAGTGACAAAAAAGCTTTTCGCATGACAGCTTTTCCCGATGTATCAGGCATTGTTCCATTTTTACGCGCCCCCCATGCTTTGCTAGACCTCGACGGTCTGTGGACTTTGCGTGAAGTGTTGCATATGGCCCAACAAGTACATACATCCGTACAAGCCGTTGTACAGACAACCAACACCGCCCTCTCCTGCCCTCGTTTAGTGGCCTTGGTAGAAGCCTGCCCCTTACCTGAAGCTCTCACTCAAGCCCTGCGCCGTTGCCTTAGTGACGATGGTAATATACGCGATGAAAGCTCTCCTGAATTGCTCTTAGTGCGTACAGAATTGCGTCGTTTACACCAAAGTTGCCTACGCAGAGTGAAAGACTTTGCTAATGAATACAATATTCTTCATTACATGCAAGACGCATTCATGACACTAGCTTCAGACCGCTATGTTTTACCGCTTAAGGCTAACTTTAAAGGACGCTTGCAAGGTATCATTCACGACTGGTCACAAACAGGCGAAACATGTTATTTTGAACCCATGTTCTTGGTGGAAGTAAACAATAACTTGCAAGATTTAAAACGCCAAGAACGCGAAGAAGAACGTAAAATACTTGAATATCTTACTTCATTGGTGCGCGAAGCCTTGCCTTTAGTAGACAATGCCACGCATCTACTTTCGCGTCTTGATGTGCTTATGGCTTTGGAGAAATTAGCTCAAGAAATGAGCACCCAAAACATCAGTAAAACTGGTAAGAAAAAAAATGACAGCGACCTTGCTTGTCACACAGTACATCTGGACGAAAATGACGCTTCGGTGCACTTACCTGAAGCACGCCATCCATTGCTTGCCTTGGCAGGAAACGCACAGCCCATTGATATCTTGCTTAATAAAGGCGAAAAAGGGCTTGTAATTTCTGGCGGAAATGCTGGCGGTAAAACCGTATGTTTAAAAACATTGGGACTTATTGCGCTCATGTCTTTAAGCGGTTTTCCTGTGCCTGTGGGGCATGGTTCGCATTTACCTGCATGGACGCATATTTACGCCTTTATTGGCGATGCGCAAAGCTTAGAAGATCATGTGTCTACCTTTACCGGACAAATACGCCAACTAGCAGAAGCTTGGGAAGAAGCAAGTAGCCACTGCCTTGTATTGTTAGACGAATTTGGCGCTGGTACCGATCCCGCCCAAGGGGCTGCTTTAGCTCAAGCTGTGCTTGATGGCTTATTAGATAAAGATGCCACCGTCATGGCCGCCACGCACTTTCCGGCTTTAAAAACATATGCACTCACGCGCCCCAAAGCGCGCGCTGCCTCAGTGCTCTTTGACCCTAGCACCAAACGCCCTCTTTTCCGTTTGGCCTATGACCAAGTGGGGGCTAGCCAAGCATTAGATGTGGCCAAAGAACATGGTCTGCCCGATAGTATTTTACGCAGAGCCGAACAATATTTACTTATGGACGGAGAAGACACCAGCGCCATTATTGAGCGTTTAAATGTGCTGGCCGTGCAACGTGAAAATGAAATTTCAACGTTGAAAAAAGAACAAAAAGAGCAACAGCAACAGCAACAAAAACTCCAAGAGCGTCTAGAACGCGAGCGTACCAAGCTGTATGAAGAAGTGCGCACCAAGGCTCATGATCTCATGCAAGCATGGAAGGCCGGCAAGGTAACGCATAAACAAGCTTTAAAAAATATGTCTGCCTTACGTGCTGAAGTTGCAGAAAACTCTGCCTCACCAGCTAAAGCAGCAAGCCCCACAGTAGTCATGGACTCCTTGCGTGTTGGTGTAGAAATTTTACATAGAGCCTTTGGAAAAAAAGGAAAAGTTTGCGAAATTGACACTCGCAAAAAGC
>CAZBDD010000077.1:0-6660 GCA_964490475.1 uncultured Desulfovibrionaceae bacterium | reverse complement strand
CCATTACCAGTGGTGAGTCCTTAAACGGTATTTTAGAAATGGCAGAAGAAAGTGCAGACGGAATTCGCGCTATAGCAACAGCAAGTGAAGAGCAGTCTGCCACATCTGATGAAATTACTCAATCTGTGACTGATGTATCTAATATTGTGAATGAAACAGCCCAAGCCATGAGTGAGGCTGCTCAAGCTGTAGGTATATTAAGTGAACAATCTCATCAATTGTCAGGTCTTATTAAAGATCTCAAAAGTTAAAGAAGTACTGAATTGTTATTTTTTGAGGGGGAAGGAAGACTTTTGCCAAGGCCCAAAAGTTTTCTTTTCCCCTCTCAGGTAAAAAATCATCTTCAACCGCGTAAGTAATTAGGAAGAAAGGTAATAATTGTAGGAAATAATATAAGTAGAATTAGACACGCTATATAGGCAGGCACAAAGAGTAAGGCACCTTTAAAGACAAGCTGTAAAGGGACACGATGCTCTTCTTTTTTGGCGGAAACATTGGCCACTACATAAGCTGCAATACCAACAGGTGGAGTCATGGCGCCAAGACTTGTGACTACAATAAGTAAAATACTAAACCATACTTTGTCCCAATGTAAAATCTCTGCCAAGGGGAAGAATATGGGTAAAGCAATTACTAAAAGAGCCAATGCATCCATAACCATACCGCCTAAAATAAATATAATCAGTACAAGTAGCAAGATGTATGGTTCTGCCAAGGGAAGAGCAGCAAGACTTGTGGCTAAATCAAAGGGAAGGCGGGTAAGAGTCAAAAACTTTCCATACATAGAGGCTGCTGCCAAAAGAAAAATAAGCATTGTGGCAATGGTTAAGCTTTCTTCCAAAGCCTTTAAAAAAATTTTCCATGTAAATGTTTTGCGTATAAGGCCCATGAGTAATGCCATGGCAGCGCCGGCGGCACCAGCTTCTGTTGGCGTGAATAAGCCAAAAGCAAGACCTAACACCACAAGGCTGAATAATATGCCACCTTCTAATAAACCACTCATATGAGAAATGCGTTGTTTCCAAGTGCTTTTTGGGCTTGTGGGGGCCCAATCAGAGTGAAAATATAGTATAATAGGTATAGTGAACATGAAAAAGAATAATAGAAGTATGCCGGGAATAAGTCCACCTAAGAAAAGACTTTCTATTGATTGTGCTGTTTGCACACCTACCACAATGGCTACCACACTGGGGGGGATGATGGCACCAAGAGTGGTACCGGCCACTACAGTACCAGTAGAAAGAATGGGGTGATAATTATAACGGCGCATTTCCGGCAATGCTACTACAGACATGGTGGCAGCAGTGGCTGTATTGGAACCACAAATGGCAGCAAAACCACCACAAGCAAGTATAGTAGCCAAAGAAAGGCCACCTTGAGTATGGCCGCACCATGTTTGCATGGCAGCATATAAACGCTGGCTTAAGCCCGAATAAAAACACAATTGTCCCATAAAAATGAAACAAGGAATAACTATAAGGCTATAGTTTGAAAAAAATCCCCAAAGTTCATTGCCAGCCATATTTAATGCTAAAGGCATGCCATCAAGTAAAGCGTAACCGCCAATGCCAAGCCCAGCTAATAAAAAGGCAATGGGAATACGCACATATACTATGCCTACGAATAGTATTATAAGGGAAGCTAAAGCCAAAAAAGAAGGTGACATGGTATTTCCTTTATCAATTTATTAAACCATGAGAGATTTTTACACAATAAATTGTGTAAGATTCTTAGTTTTCATTAATGTGTTCAAAAAATCTAAAGCTTGAAGCTGTACCTGTGGATTGTGTGAATAAGTGACGTAAAGTCAGCGCAATTTTTTGAAGAATATGAAAACACTCTAAAGCCAAAACAAGGCATTGGCCGGCACATCCTAAAGTAAGTGCACCTAGAAAATAAGCTGCAGGTATATCGAAACCATCGACCACTTCCATGCCTTCATAGGTAAAAAGCGTCACATCTAAAAGCTCTCTTGTGAAAACAAAGGTTATCCCAAAGCAAAGGAAAGAAACAAAGATATGTAAGCAAGCTTTAGGTATAGTACCTAAACATGCATAAAAAATACCTGCGTTGGCATGGGCTTTTTGTTTTTGAATATGAGGTAAGCATAGGCCAAGTGCAGCGGCTCCTAAAAATCCGCTCAATTCTACTGCACCACGTAAGTTTGATCCCATGGCTCGCAAAACTATGTTAGCTATGGTGAGCAAAAGAACGCTTAGAAAAAGTAAGGCGCCAAGAAGGAATAGGGCTTTAGTTATTTTTTGTATGTATTTGCACAACATGGTAATTACCTTTTATTTATTTTTTGTATTATATATTGCTTTAAATTTTTCAATATCTGCTAAAACTGCTTCTGCATCAATACCTTTGTCATTTGCTTTCTTTTTCCACTGTTCAATTGAACCTTGCGAAGCTTGGACTATCTGTTCTTGCTGAGATTCATTGCTCATAGCAAGTTGAAAATTGTGCTCTTTTATTGCCCAAGCAAGAGCTTTTTTTCCAGAGTCATCAACTAAAGAGCCAGTAAAATTAACATGTTCATCGGCATAGGCATCAATAGCTTGGCGAACGTCTTCTGGTAAATTTTCCCAAGCTTTTTTATTCATAATAACTGCAAAAGGGTATACAGGCATGTTTAGAGTAAGCCCATAGCGACAACGCTCAGCATAATTCATATCATATAACGTATCCCAAGAGGAGCAGACACCATCAACGACGCCTTTTTGTAAAGCTTCAGGTGTTTCAGACATGGGAATGGACACAGCATGACCTTGCAAAGCTTCTAAAGCATCAGAAATGGGACCAGAAGCGCGTAGTGTAAGGGATTTTAAATCTTCTAACGAGGCCACGGGCTTTGTGCTCATAATTTGTGAAGGGGCAGAGGTAAAAACGGAAAGAACTTTATAGCGATCTAGTTCTTTAGGTTTATGAGCTTTAAAAATCTCCCAGGCCACAAAACTGGCTTCTGAGGCAGAGCGAAAACCCAAAGGTAGGCCAAAAACTTCAAATAATGGAAAAGCGCCTGGATAATAAAGCATACTCATACAACCAATATCAGCTTGGCCACGAGCTACACCGCGAAGCATAGCTTTAACATCAAGTAAGGTACTACCGGGGAATGTTTGCACGCGTACTTTTTCTTGGGTACGTTTTTCTATAGCTTTAATCCATGCGTCCATTTGCATACTAGGAAATGTACTGGCGGGTGGAAAATTTGCGTAGCGCAATGTTTTAGCTTGAGCCATATGTGTACTGTAAAAAATGAAAAGACCTATGATAATGAGATAACGCATGAAAATGTGAGGAAATAAATTGTGCATGAGATGTGTCCTTTTTTAAAAGTGAAAAAAAAAGCCGCAAACTTTAATCTGCGGCTTTAAAAGTATATAATGAATATTTTTAGAACATAAAAAAGCCACGACTATGTGCGGAAAGCCACCAAGAAGTAAAGGAAAAAACAGAGTTTGTGCTTTGTTTTGAAGTAGATTTACATGGCATACTTAAGAGCATAGATACAACCTTTTTGTGAAAATGTATGTCCTTATATAAAACTGAATACTGTATACAGTCAAGCTTTTTTTTAAATTTTCTATATACATGAAAATTAAGGAAATACTTATTGGAGACCTTTGCGCAATCCATTGCCCAAGATAGTATGGAGCATTAATGACAGTTGCTGCTCTCTAAAATTAAGAATGAGTGCAGCTTTGCTTCATCGTTAAGTGATTGATTTTCGCGCCTTTACCACTACCTGTTTAATTTTAGACCTTAAGCAATTTTAATTTTTTTCTAAAGCTAGGATTTTTTGTGAAATTTGTAAAAGATCTGCTTCCAAAGCTTTTCTTTGTGCAGAATCTTCAGCTTTCATGGAAATAACAGAGTTAAGTGCTTCTACAGTGTGTTGTAAAGCTTCTTGAGTAAGTTTGTGGTTTTGCATGGCAGTATGCGCTTTGGCACACTTATCATAAGCCACTGCAAGCCCGTAAAAGAAGCTTGCTTTACCAGAAAATTTAGAGCAAAGCTTGTGGCGTATTTCCACAGCATTTTGATAATATTCCAATGCCTTTTCGGGTATATCTTGAGCAAGATATACGTCGCCCATATTTAAGAGCGATAAAGAATAATCGTAATTAATAAGAGGATTTTCTTCATCTTTTTCCAGCATACTCTTACGCAAAGTAAGCGATTTGGCAAAAAAAACAGTTGCATCTTGAATTTTTTTGTCTTTCAAGAAAACACGGCCTGTTTTATTATAAGAAATGCTCAAATCTCTTTGAAATGTGGTATTGTTCTTATCTTTTTTATGCAATTTTTCTCTAATCTCTAAAGCTTTAGCAAAAAAATCCTGAGCTGTAGCGAAAGAGGAAGAAGAGTTTGATTCTAGCCCTTGCAAATGTGCATAAATTTCACCAACAAAATCGCAAGAATTGGCATAATCTCGTAAAAATCGTTCATTATTCTCATGCTCTTGGCATAATTTTTCTCTGTATTGTAAAGAAGAAAGGTAGTATTCTAAAGCTTGTTCACTGTTTTTATGTAATTGTTCTTGTGTACGTGCTAAGTGATCTAAAGTGTAGCAACGATCAATTTCCCAGCGAACAGAGTCACCAATGTTATTTTCTAAAGCATCATTAAGTAATTGCAGTGATTTAGTATGTAAAGTCAACGCTTCTTGACTATTACCTTGAGAGCGCTCAGCTTCGCCTGCAAAATCAAGGCAAGCTACTTTTTGATGTATAACCGAAGGTTTATGACTATATGCAGAAATATCTAAAAGCTCCAAAGCGCGATGATAATCTTTTAAAGCTTTATCTACAAAACCTTGTTCCAAAAAACTTTGACCTCGGCTTGATAATAAAGCAGCGTTAAGAAGATGCACATGAGGATTTTCTGGCAAGCTGTGCAAAAAATTCAAAATATTTGTAGCTAATTGAATACATTCTGCATCTCGTCCGGTACCACGTAATATTTTTCCCATAAGAACTTCTGGTAAACAAATAAGATGTCTTCTATACTGATCTTGTGCAAACCATAGTGCCAAGGTAGGCAGTAGTAAGTGGAAAAAATGCAAAGGCCAAGAAGATATGCCTAAAATATGTTCATCGGCTTTTTCTAGAGCAACATCATGCAGAATTTCATAATAACTTTGTGTTTTTTCTTTTTGTGTAAGATAGTTACGAATAACTTCACGTACCAAGCGATGCATATGAAAAACATCTTTATTATCTTGTGCTTGCCAAAGACAAAGACCGCTAAATTTGCGTACCATGGCGCCCCAAGGATCTTTTAAGCCTTTTTTTCGCATGCTTTTGGGAAATAAGATTTGTAAAGCCTCGCAAATCCAAGAGCCAATAACACCTTCCGGTGCCAAAAGAGCTATTAATTGCAAAGCAGTCTTTTCTTCTTCATTGCATTTTTCTAATGTAGGCAAAATAAGCTTGGCAATGCCGGAAAAAGCCTTATAATCAATACTAATTGCAGCTTCACTTGTTTGTTCAAGTACAGCCAGCATGCCTTCATCCATGAGTTCGTGAGCAAAGTCTGCGTAGGTTACATCATTATTTTCACGCAGAAATGCGCCTGCCAATTGTAACGATAGGGCATGCCCTCCCAGAAATTGGATAATATTGATGACAGCCTGTTTTTCTTCATTACGGAAAGGGCGCAGCAGGCCTAATAAATATAAAGAGTCTAGAGGAAAAAGATTTCCAAGGCTGATGGGCACTGCAGTGTTACCCAAGTTATGACAATCGCAACGTGTAGTGGCAAGCACATGCACTTTGTCATCTGCGCGAATTACCGAAGAAAGTGCTCCTTCTGCAAGCAATTCTCTATTATCGATGTAATCTAGAATAACAAGACAGCGTCCATGAGGTCTATTTTGAAGCCATTGCCATACCTGTTGCAACATGGAAGCTTGTGTTGCTGTAGCTGAAAGCTGTAAACCTTGTTCTTCAGCCAAACGATAAAAACAATCTTCAAGGTTTTGTACCCCTTCACAGTGAACTAAAAATCGCCCACCAGGGTAGTCATAAGCAAAAGCATGTCCATAGGCAATGGCTAGGGCGGTTTTGCCTTCACCGCCAATGCCGTGGATAACAGGAACCAAACCCTTTTGTGGCTGAGCAAAGCAAGATCTAATGGACTTTAATTCTTGAATACGTCCGGAAAAGTAAGGATTTGCTCGAACAAAGTTGCTAGATCCTTGTTCTGCATTTATAGCCAATTGAATTTTTTTGTGTACTGTTTTAACAAAATCTCGAATTTGTAAGAGATTACTACTTTTAAAGCTTTCTTTCCAATGAAAAAAATTTACTAATTGGCGCGAAAAGAGGTCAGAAAGACATGCGTCTTTTTCCATCTTTGTTTCAAGATCCATAATATTGGCGTGAGAAGACGCTTTTTTAGAAAAAACCTCCAAGTGACGAGAATGTGCAGCAATACGTTCTTCAACATTATCAATGGGGTTGTAGTATAGGGGAAAAAGCATATTGCTTAGCCAGCCGCGACTACGTTCGACCTCACACCATATGCGCCACTCTTTACGGCACCAATAAGACTGTATATAGTTTTCTGATAAAAGCGCTATCATTACGCGAGAATTTTTTAAGCTAATATGAATTCTCGTGTTCCAATCTTCGCCAGCTTCAATACCGATGG
>CAZBDD010000076.1:0-6693 GCA_964490475.1 uncultured Desulfovibrionaceae bacterium | reverse complement strand
CTTGAGCATTGGGCTTGTACCAAGCTCCTTGGGGCATGGAAATAACGCCGGGCATGATGCGCGGGGTCACTTTTACTGCAATTTCCACTTGACCACGATCGTTGAATACAAGAGCCTTGTCGCCGTGTTTAAGCCCGCGTTTTTGGGCATCCAAAGGATTCATCCAAAGGGTTTGGGGCAAGACCTCTAGTAGCCAATCACAAGAAGCATACGTAGAGTGGGTGCGCCCTTTATAATGGTGCCCAATCATTTGTAAGGGGTATTTTTCGCGGGTTTTGGTGTCTTGGAATCCTTCATAGGTAGCCACATAGTGCCCAATGGGATAAATGACTTCGCCAAGCAAATCTCCTCGACCACGAACGGCAGCCATTTCCGCAAGAATTTCGGAATACAGTTCAATTTTACCTGAAGGCGTCTTTAAGGGATTTTCTACAGGATTGTCTCTAAAGGCTTGAGTTTTAATGGGCAAGTCGCGCGATTTTTCTTGTCGCCACACGTGTTTTGCGCGAGCTTCTTTGAGGGTAGGGGGCAGAGATGGCATAAGCTTACGACAGATGGTTTGATAATTGTGCTCGAGCCAATCTTCGCGGCTGCGCCCTTCGGTAAATTGCTCTTCAATACCAAAGCGTTTGGCAAGGTCAGTACACACATCGTAAATATCGCGTGATTCAAAATACGGCTTGGCACTGCCAGAAAAGACATAATAATCAATATCTAAACCGTAGGAAGCGCCGTAAATATCGGTGTTTTCAAAATAGGCGCAAGAGGGAAGCACAATATCGGCAAATTGAGCGCTGGCTGTGTTAAAGGCATCCATCACCACAATCATTTCGCATTTGGAGGTGTCGGCCAATATTTTTTTGGTGTAATTAATATCGGCATTTTGATTGATAAGGGCATTGCCGGCATAGCTCCAGATAAATTTTATATCGGCAGGAAAGACCTCAGCGCCGGTAACGCCGTCTTGTGCTGCTGTGAGCTTATGCCCGTGTTCAATGGCATTGAGCCATTGGAAAATGGGAAATTGCGCTTTTACAGGATTGGTTCCCATGGGTAAACGAGGCACAGAAATGGGGAAATAGGCATCTCTATCGCCGTTGTTACCGCCACGTATGCCCACATTGCCGGTGATGACGGCTAGGGAAGCCACAGCCATGGTGGTCAGCTCTCCTGCGGCTTGGCGCTGCAAACCCCAACCTTGAGTAATATAGGCAGGCTTGGCTTGACCAATTTCGCGGGCCAATTGTAAAATGCGCAAGGCAGGAATGCCGGTGATTTTTTCCGCCCATTCTGGAGTTTTGGCTATCATGTCATAGCCCGTACCTAAAATATAATCGGAATAAGAGCTATGATTAGGCGCATTTTCCGGCATTTGTTTGGCGTCAAAACCTTGTACGTATTGCTGCACAAAGGCTGTATCTACCATATTTTCTTTTATAAGTACGTAGGCAATGGCAGCGGCAAGAGCCGCATCGGTGCCGGGGCGAATGGGAATCCACTCGTCGGCTACGGTGACGCAGGTTTCGCTAAAACGCGGATCGATGACAATAATTTTAGCACCAGATTTCTTTTTAGCCTGTAATATTTCGTACTGTTGTCCGCCACCGCTCATACTGTTTTCCACGCAGTTGAGGCCGAAAAATACAGCCAATTTGGTGTGTTGAATATCGGTAAGGGCATTGCCACTGTAGCCCCCCATACCATACATATAGCGCATGGCATATTGATTTTGGGCTGAGCTATAATCACTGCTAGGGAAAGTAAAACCGCCTAGCATATTCATGAACCTAAAGAAAGATTCACGACGTAATAAGGCGCCGCTTTGCACACCGGAAGAATAGTGGGTGTAAATGGAAGCATTCCCGTGTTTTTCTATACATTCTTTAAGTTTGGCTGCGATGGTGTCGAGGGCTTCATCCCAAGATATACGCTCAAACTTTCCTTCACCGCGAGTGCCCACACGCTTTAAGGGGTATTTTAGGCGATTTTCAGAATAGGCATAACGGCGCAATGAGCGCCCACGCGGGCAGGCGCGCACCTGAAAGATTCCGGCATCCCAATTGTCTTTCACAAGGTTGTCAGTCTCAATGCGGATGACCTTATCATCCTTAGTATAACATTTTAAAACACAGGCACTTCCGCAATTATTACTGCACACGGAATAAAAGAATTTTTGAGGAACGGGGGCCAGTGGAGGTTTGGCATGGGCCCTTCCTACAAGAAGGTCGTTTACCGTTTTTCCAAAAGCACTCATGGCACAAGTGACTGTGGCAATTTTTAAAAATTGTCTACGACTTGTCTTTTGCATTGTATTCTCCCTCTTAATCGTAAAAAAAACTAGCAAATAAAGTCCTGTTCGATTCTAATTAGATAATGTTTTTATTGCTAAAGTCAAATGTAAGGCCACTACAGAATCTGTTCAACCGCCTTTAAGGCGGCTTGAGTTTTTCGTGATAAGGTGCTTAATAAATCTTTTTCTTACGATATTTTGGTATCAAGACTATATGGTACTTGCAATCCCATCTTGTATGGCTTAAACCTTATGTATTATTCGAGACCTCTGCACAATTACAAATGCATGGATTGCTTCGTCGCTAGGCTTCGCAATTGACTTGGTATTACAACAAAAGTCATTGCGAGCGAAGCAAAGTAGCCACCCAACGGGCGCCGAAGGCGTTTGCGTTTGCGAAGAATGAGCAATTACGCAAATGGACAGCAAAGCATCCATGTATTTTGACGTTTTTTTGGATTATGCAGAGGTCTCAAAATATTGTATCTTTTTTTCTTTTATAATAACATCTTGTACAAAAAAATATTCCTTCAAGGCAAGTTTATCTTCCTTGATATAATACAAAAATGCATAATTATACAGCACTACTTAGTAATCCTTTAGCAAACACGAGAGCAAGGCATGACTTTCTTTGAAATCTTTCTTCTATCATTGGCCTTAGCGGCTGACGCTTTTTCTGTAGCCTTAGTAGTAAGTATTCGCGGCTGTAGTTCAGCGGGCCATATTGTGCGCATGGCTTCCATATTTGGTTTTTTTCAATTTTTCATGCCTCTGGTAGGTTTTTTTCTTTTCAATCAAGTACACGCGTATATTGAGGCGTACGACCATTGGATAGCCTTTATTTTGCTGGCTTTTGTGGGTGGTAAAATGCTGTGGGAAGGGTATACGCATGATGGTGAAAACGACGGGGACACCACAGCCAACGATCCTACCAAGGGCTTAACGGCCTTAACTTTAGCCATTGCCACGAGTATAGATGCCTTAGCCGTGGGTGGCACCTTTACTACTTTACACATGGATATTTGGATGCCGGCTATTATCATAGGTGTGGTTTGCTTTATTATGACGGCCTTTGGTATGATTTTAAGCCGCTGTATACTGCAGGAAAATACAACTATTGTAAAATATGCCAATATAATTGGTGGCTTTGTGCTTGTCGGTATAGGTTTGAAAATTTTACTGCTTGACATTCAGGTTGGGTAATTTTAATCAAATAAGATTGAATAGCGAATTCAATTTCAAAAAATATTAGAATGTTATTTAAGAAAAGTATGATTTAATAGATTTTTTTTCACAGTAGGCTTTTTCAAGTTCTTTTCAAACAGGATAATCTTTCTTAATTATAAAATTCTCCATTTCAGAAAAAAGAATTAGTCAGTGCTTTCTAAAGTAAACTGTTTTCAATAAGTTATGAGCTTTAATGAAATTTTTTGTTTTGATTAACCCTAACGCGAGCAATATTCATGACTCAAGCTAATCGCATTACCGAAGGCATACTTTGGAAAGAGATTTTACTTTTTTTTGTGCCTATTCTCATAGGCTCTTTTTTTCAACACATGTACAGCATTGCCGATACCATTGTGGTGGGTCGCGGGCTTGGTACTTTAGAGCTGGCGGCTGTGGGTGGATCGGCTTCTAAGGTAATAATTTTGATAACTAATTTTTTTATTGGCGTATCAAGTGGTATCACGGCTTATGCTTCACGCTATTATGGTAAGCAAGACTATTCTGCTGTAAAGGCAACTATTTATAATGGTATACTTTTTTTCTCCTTCCTTGGCATAGTGCTTTCCGTATTGGGTATTGTATTTTGCAAAGAAATTTTGCTTGTTATGAATACCCCCTTAGATACTATGGATTTTTCCATGGTCTACTTACAGACCTATCTTGTAGGTATTATTTTTTGCGTAATCTATAATACTTTAGCTGGTGTATTGCGCGCTTTAGGCGATGCAAAGCGGCCCCTTTATGTGCTGATTTTTTGTTCATTCTTGAATATTGTACTGGATATTCTCTTGGCTTTAGTGCTTGATTTTGGCGTTTTTGGTATCGCCGTTGCCACAGTTTTTTCTCAAGCTTTAAGCGCAGTGATTTTGCTGTGCCTCATAGTAAAAAACCTTAGAGGAAAAGGGGCATACAAAGCTTGTATAGACATTGCCATCATGAAAGACATAGCCTTAGTAGGCATACCTGCGGGTATACAAAGCATCATGTTTAGTTTTTCTAATATCGCCGTACAGGCTTCGGTGAATACATTTAATGCCATAACAGTGGCGGCATGGGTAGCTTATTTGCGCATTGATGGTATTGTGGACATGTTCCTTTCTGCTGTAAGTGGCACTGTTATTACCTTTGTGGGGCAAAATTACGGCGCTGGTAAAATGGATAGAGTAAAAGAATCTATTCGTAGCGTTATTGGCATTAGTTATGTACTTGTAACAGTATTTATTGCCGTATTTATCTTGGTACGAGAGCCTTTATTCTCTCTCTTTACTACGGATACAGAAGTTATTCGTATAGCAGGTGAAATAATGTTTATTATTTTACCTATGTACTTGTTGACTATTCCACAGCAAATGCTTTCGCAAGCCTCGCGTGGTTTAGGCTATTCCTTTATGCCCATGATTTTTACCTTAATTTGCATAGTGGGCATGCGCTTTGTATGGGTGTATATTATTATGCCTATTAACCCTTCTTTGGAATTGCTGGCCTTTTGTTACCCTGTAAGTGCTCTTTTAGCTTCTTGTGTATTTATAATGTATTTTAGAAAGCTAATTAAAGAAGTAGAAGCAAAAAAACGCTTATAAGGCTGCCCTTATTTTTAGATATAGATTCTAAGCCCTAACTATTAGTTATAAAAAAATACCAAGAAAAATGAGCAACCTGTCAAAATATCTATTTTGACAGGCTGTACTAAAAAGTAGTAAAATAAGACGCCTGCACAATTCATTGTGCGGAGGCTTTTGGCGCTTTATTCTTACTTAAGTGGTTGGTTTTTGTGTCTTAAAATAAGTTTATATGCTAACAATATACATTGAGGATGATGATGTCGTATTCCTTTCAAGAAATAGATGCGTGGGTAAAAAAATACGGATGCCCATTATATATTTATGATACGCAAAAAGTTATACAGCAAATATGTAAGCTTAGTGAAGCGTACACAGGTTATACCTTGTTATACTCCTTAAAATGCAACAATCATCCCGAGGTCTTGCGCTGTATAAAGAAGCAAGGCTTGGGGGTAGACGCTGCTTCTGGCAATGAGGTTATACAAGCCGTAGAGCAGGGCTGTACCAAGGATGCCATTCTTTACTCTGCCCCAGCTAAGAGTGATGCAGATATCCTTAAAGCCCTGCCTCATAGCATCATTATAGCTGATTCTTATACAGAGCTTGAGCGTATTAATACTTTATGTGCTCAGAAGCAAATAACAGCACAGGTGGGCTTGCGAATTAGTCCAACCGTGGCTTTCACCGCAGGGCATAACGCTAGCATTAGTAAGGCTAAACCAGATAAATTTGGCGTTAGTGAAGAAGATTTGCTTGTTCATAAAGAACTCTTACACAGTTTCAGCCATTGCAAGCTCGTAGGTTTTCATGTCTTTGTACGTAGTCAAAATTTACACGCCGACAGCCTTAAACAGCTTTTCACACATATAGAAAGTTTGGCAGATATCTGGACGCAAGACCTCGAACTTGAGCTCTCTTTTATCAATTTTGGTGGAGGGTTTGGCATTTCCTATGCTAAGCATATGCAAGAGCTAGAGCTAAGCTCTTTACAAGAGCAGAGCACACAGATACGAGAAAAACTGGTAGCACTATACCCCAATATCCAACTATATATTGAAAGTGGTCGATTTCTTGTGGGTGAAGCTGGTACTTTTGTAACGCAAATTGTGGATATAAAGCATTCTCGCGGCAAAACGTTCGCGCTAGCCCCTGGCTTTCTTAGCGTTTTTTTACGACCTGCTATAGGAGGCTTTGCTGAACTTATGCAGACAGAAAAATTAGAAGGCCCTTATGAACCCCTATGGAGTGGCTCTCATACGATAAAACCTCGCGCTGTGGGTAAAAGCGTGCCTGCGTTAAAAGTGCATCTTGCTGGTAATCTTTGCACGGCACTTGATACTATCGCAAGGGATATAGAATTGGAAAACATAGCTTTAGGCAATTATTTACTCTTTCCAAATGCAGGGGCTTACGGAGCGGTGCTTAGTCCGTATTTTTTTTCCAGCCATGAACCGCCGACAGTGCTTGTTCTATAAAAAAAGTATTTTTCTCTAGATAGTCGAGCCTTAACAACTTATTTTTAGAGGTTATACACAGGCTTTTTTATCAGTCAGGGCAAAGCCACTCAAAACAACAAAGAGCCAGTTGAGCGCAAAAATACTACATTGCCCTGTG
>CAZBDD010000075.1:0-6694 GCA_964490475.1 uncultured Desulfovibrionaceae bacterium | reverse complement strand
AAAGATCGCTTAGAACCAGCAGGTACAAAATTGCTATTTAAAGGTTGGCTTTCTAAAGTGCCATCCTCTTTTGTTTCTATAAACCAATAGCTTTTTTGCACAGTACGTCTTGTGGTTGTGCCAGTTCCAATCTTTTTAATTTCCTGTGTGGAAAAAACACCTTTCACGTAATTAGGGTTATTTTTATACGACATATATAATTCCCTTTGCTTTTCAAAACAGTCTGTTACACCCTTTTCACCACATATAACTCAATTCATAGTAAATACAAAAGTTCACGATACTAATTACTTTGCATATCTTCTAAAATTTTTTTCGCCGCTTCTTTAGGGTCTTGCGCCCTTGTGATGGGCCGCCCCACTACCAAAAAACGCGCACCAGCTTCTACTGCTTCTCTTGGTGACAAAGTGCGGCGCTGATCATCTGGCACACTATCTTCACTTATGGGACGAATACCGGGGGTAAGGCATAAAAACTCTTGTCCGCAAAGTTGATGTATATTTTGCACCTCATGCCCAGAACTCACCACTCCATCAAGCCCCCATGCGTGTGCGTCTTTCGCTAATTTTGCCACTAAGGATTCCACAGAACCATCATTTAATGGCAATTCTCCTTGGCTCATGCTGGTAAGTACAGTTACCCCAAAAACCAGTGGTCTTGTGGCATGCTGTGCATAGTGATCAGACACGGCTTGCATGGCAGATTTCGCCATACGTTCCCCACCTTGCGTATGTATGGTAAGTAAATCAACTCCCATACTACAAGCAGAGCGTACACCACCATATACAGTGTTGGGAATATCGTACATTTTTAAATCTAAAAAAACCTTAAAGCCAAGTTCTTTAAATTTTGCAATGCATTGCGGGCCACCTTGAACAAAAAGTTCTAGCCCCACTTTTACCCAAGGTACTACCCCACAAAGACTTTGTGCCAGAGCATAAGCTTCTTGCACGTCTTGCGTATCAAGAGCTACTATGAGTTCTGCTTTTTGCATTTGCACAGAATTTCCTCATTGGTAAAGGTGCCACAATCAAAAACATCATTCAGCACAAAAGGGTTATTTTGTGTAGATAATGTGGAAGCCAGATAGACAGAACGAAATTGGTCATAAGATTTTTCTAAATCATCATTAATAACCCAATAATCAAACCAATGTGCTTCTTGCACTTCACACACAGCATTATTGATACGTTGCTCAATTTGTGCCGGCGTATCTGTGCCACGCCCTTCTAAACGTTGACGCAATATTTCAAGGGAAGGCGGCATAATGAATACATACACTGCTGCAGGCAAGGTAAGGCGCAATTGCGAGGCTCCTTGCACATCTACGTCAAAAATAAGATCTTGTCCTTGCTCTAACTTGTCCAAAGTTGCTTGCAAGGGAGAGCCATAGTAATTACCATGTACTTGAGCCCATTCAGCAAAATAGTGCTCATCTCTTTTTTCTTTAAACTCTTTAATGCTTACAAAATTATAATCTTTGCCATGCTCTTCACCTTCGCGCGGTGCTCGCGTGGTATAAGAAATAGAATAGCCAAAATTAGGAAACTCTTTACGTAAGCGTTTAATAAGAGTTGTTTTACCTGCTCCGGAAGGAGCACATACTACTAAAACCATGCCTGTACGTTTTGTGGACATTTTTCCACTCCTATAACTTTGTATCACCTTCAGCAGAAGGTTCTGTTTCTTGTAAAAATCTTTGACTAATCGTTTCTGGCTGAATGGCAGAGAGAATGACATGGTTAGAATCTGTAACAAGTATAGAACGAGTTTTTCTACCTTGAGTTGCATCCACCAGTCGTCCTTCTGCTTTAGCATCTTCGCGTAAACGCTTCATGGGTGAAGAAGAAGGATTTAAAATAGAGACTACCCTTGATGCTATCACGTAATTATTAAAGCCAAGATTGATAATTTTTTGTATTTGCATATACTATTCAATATTTTGCGCTTGCTCTCGGCATTTTTCCAACTCATTTTTCATGTCCACCACAAGACGAGAAAGCTGCACATCAGGAATTTTATTACCACAAGTATTTATTTCGCGAAAACACTCTTGTAAGGTGAAATCCAGTTTACGGCCTACATCCTTCCCCATTTGCAAAAGCTCACTTAAACGCTGAAAATGGGTGCGTAAACGCGTAACTTCTTCACTCACATCCAGTTTATCTCCAAGGGTGACAATTTCTTGTAAAAAGCGGCCTTCGTCCAACTCTACATCAAATTGAGATAGCACTTCAGAGACTCTTTCGCGAACACTATTCATGCGGTCTTCTTTAATACCAGGAATGCGCTCAACAATAATATCAGCCCATGCTTCCATGCGCAGTACGCGCGAGTGCAAATCAAGGGCAAGAGCCTGGCCTTCACCAAGGCGAGATTCATTCCAATCTTCCAAAGCCACACACAAGCCTTCTTCAAGACGCTCGGCCAGCTGTTCCTCTTGGTCGTCTTCTGCACTGCCCCAAAGGGAAGGTAAAGACAAAAAGGTATTGTAATCAGGGACAAATGCCTCTTGCCTTTGTCTGGCAAGGGTATGTAAAGCTGTGAGCATAGATGAAGCTTGTGCCGCATCGAAATGAATACAACGCTCTGCATCTGCCTTGTATTGTAATACTAAGCTTATATCCACGCGGCCACGCAAAGCATATTGCCGCGCACTCTTTTCAAGCCGAGCTTGTAGTGAGCGCAAAGAATTGGGCATGTGCCAACGTATGTCTAAATGCTTCCCATTGACACTACGTATCTCCCACTGTTGCACAAAATCTGTATCTTCTACAAGGCAACGACCAAAACCTGTCATACTACGCAACACAGCACCTCTAAAAAACATCTAAATAAACATGCAAAAAGACTTTCTATGCATGAAAATAATATAATTTGAATAGAACTTATGAAAAAGCCGCACGGGCTTTTTTATACTGCTCAAGGAGAACCGCCACCACAACCGCCAGCTTGCGGACAACCGCCACGTTTTGGCATGGTAGCCATAGGGTGCACAGGCCCTATTTTATAGGGAAAAGCTCCAGTCTTTAAAGGGCTTGGAGCTGATATTTTTTTGGTGATACGAGTTCCGGCACATTTTGGGCAAGCAGGCATTTCAGAGGCGACAACAATGTCTTCAAACTCATGCTGACAATTACCACAAACAAAATCATAAATAGGCATAAAAAACATCCTTCATAAAAAACGTCCATGTTGATAAGAGCCAATATAAGGTCGCGCGGATGTATTTGCAAGTATAATTTTTCATAAACCGTATAAAAAATAGGATAAAACTAATACATAAAAATTTTTTGTTATTAGGTAGTGATTTTGTTGAATTTTATAAAACTACATTGTGCCGTTTTTACTCTAAGTTTCATTTTGCCAAGATATATATTTATTTGCGTAAATTGATTTTTATAGCAGACTGCAAAAGCTATGGAATATCCCTGTCGCCAATACACGGATACCATGAATTTGTAGTATACTTCCAACCAAAATATAATTTAAAAGAAGAAAAAGTTACTAGTGGCGAAGCCTTGGTTCGTTGGATGACTCACGAGGGGACAATGCTCTTGCCTGATGAGTTTATACCTGTTTTTGAGCAGAATGGTTTTGTTGTTGAAATAGATTTTTTTGTTTTGCGAACGGTATGCGCACGCATTAAGTCGTGGATTGAAAGAGGCCATAAGGTACTGCCCATTTCTGTAAACTTTTCACGTGTTCACTTAAAAAACCCAAACTTTGTGGAAGACTTGAAGAAAACCTGTGACGCATACGGAAATATTCGTCAATTTATAGAGGTAGAACTTACAGAAACTGCTATTACAGAAAATGCAGAAGATTTGACAAAGTTGCTTGATGATTTACGTGAGGCAGGCTTTACAGTGGCCATTGATGATTTTGGCGCTGGGTATTCGTCCCTTGGCATGTTAAAGGACTTTAAGGTAGATGTACTCAAGCTTGACAAAAGTTTCTTTGAGGATGACCAAAAGAACAAGCGTGGCATAGTAGTTGTCAATGGAATTTGTGCCATTGCCCACGATTTAGGCATGAAGATAATTGCCGAAGGCATTGAAGTGTCGGAAAATTTTGAGCCACTAGACGCCAATCGCTTAGAACTGGCGCAAGGCTTTTTCATCGCACACCCCATGCCCATGGATGAATTTGAACAAAAATACCTCGATTAGGTGTCTCTACATAGTCGTCACTGAAAAACCGATACTTTTTTCAAACAGACTTAGTGAGACCTTTGCGCAACTCATTTGCCTAAGGTCTCACTAAGCTTTGACAACAGTCAAAAAAGACTCCTGCATAATGAATTGTGCAGGAGTCTTTAATTCGGTTTTCTGAGTAATTCATTCTGTAATTTCAAGATGTTTTCAAAATTAAGACCTCTGCATAATCCAAACAGAGGTCTCAAATTTTAAATCTCGTTCACAAACTACACTAAAAGAAAACGCTGTAATAATAAAATTTTAATTATTTCAATATATTTTCTGTTAAACTATGCAGTTTTCAAATCCGAAAGTCGAGTAAAGAAGTTCTCTCGGGCTTATCCTTTGATGTAGCGCGTGGAGGGGTCTTTGGACTTTTAGGTAAAAATGGTGCGGGCAAAAGTACCACCATTAATTTACTTATGGGTTTTTTGCGCCCAACATCAGGGATATGT
The DNA here is from genome assembly GCA_964490475.1 of uncultured Desulfovibrionaceae bacterium. Lineage (GTDB taxonomy): Bacteria > Desulfobacterota > Desulfovibrionia > Desulfovibrionales > Desulfovibrionaceae > CAYJAD01. The sequence goes on along the minus strand of CAZBDD010000075.1, from coordinate 2,040 downwards.
ACGGTTTTTGGTCAAGAAAGTCATATTATGGAACCTGCTTTGCGCACACGTATCGGCCTTTTGCATGAAAATTTCATCCAATACGACTTTATGAGCATTATTGAATTAGAACGCTACTATGCAGCCTTTTACCCTTTGTGGGATAAAAATATTTTTTATGATTTAATCAATAAACTTTCTGTACCGCATACCAGACGTATTTCACGTATGTCTTGCGGCCAACGCTCACAGGTAGTTCTTGGACTTATTATGGCTCAAAAGCCTGAGCTTATGATTTTAGACGATTATAGCATGGGGCTAGATGTGGGTTATAGAAGACTATTTATTGATTTTTTACGAGAGTATGTGGCAACATATAAAACTACGGTTCTTTTAACATCACATGTGGTGCAAGAGCTTGATGGTATTATAGATAATATGATTGTGCTGAGCAAAGGCAAGGTGCTTATTTCCAGCACCAAGGAAGCCTTTATGAACAGTTTTTTTTGCTACACAGTAGAACGAAGCCCACAAGCAGAAGCTTTAACAGCAGACACATCCATACATGGTATAGAGCATTACGGACAAAAAAGTACTATTTATAGCTTTTTACCGAAAGCTAGCATGCAAGAATTTCTACAAAATGCTTCTGTCCCCTGCACGCAATTACAACATATACCCATGAACTTTGAAGATGCCTTTGTGGGTTTAACCGGGAAATATTAAGGTGTATTATGTCATATCCCTATAAAGCTTTATTACAAAAAGAATGGATAAAACTGCGCTATATCCTTTGGATAGCTCCTGCCCTCTTATTATATGCCATGGCAGACACCTATTTCACCTTAAATACCATACAAAGAGCCCACGAAGCTTTTGGTTTATGGACTACCTTAGTCTCAAAAGAACCACCGCTCTTTGACTCTTTCCAATATATCGTATTTTCAGGTTTTCTCATTGCTTTTTATCAGGTCTGGCCGGAAACACAAGGAAAGCATGTACGTTTACTCTTTCATATGCCCATGCAACCTGCCCATATTATCACTTTTATGCTGGGCACTGGCTTAATTATCATTACAAGCATTAATATTTTGGCAATTGTAGCATTGTTTTTTGCTTTTAACGCCTTTCATTTACCATGGGAAGTTATTTCTGCTGTCATATATGCCTTTGCCCCTTTTGCTATTTTAAACTATGTGTCTTACCTTTGTGTTTTTGCCTTTTGTGGTAGTAAAAAATGGGAGCTAAAAGGACTTACTTTACTTTGCTGTATTATATTTTATTCATTGCTATGGGGTATAGACGGCTATAATCTCTGGCGCGAAGCTTTGCATTACTACGCTTTACTTGCTAGTGGCACTCTATTTTTATGTTACTTTACTTTTTTGCAAATCATGGGCAAGCCCGAAAACAGTACACTTTATACTACCAGTCGTATGGGAAGCTTGGTGCTTGTTGCACTTTTATGCGCGCTCATTTTGCCCAATCAATACTGGCGTGTATATATGCCCAAGACAGCATCACAAAGACTGTATTACAGCCCTGTATATAAACAATTTGTTCGCGATCAAAACACTTATGACATACACGCCACACCGCCTAGTCAATCTCTCTCAACTTTAGAAGACGGCACACGCCTAGAAGGACAAGATTTAGCCTTAGCCTTACCCACAATGAATGGTGAAAATTTATTAAAGTGGAATATGTTCCCCAAAGAAATAGACGGAAAAAAGCTTTCATTACAGCAGATTAAATATCAATGGCAATATATGTCTCTTTCTCCAAGAACCATTATTAAACCACCGTTGCTTTTGGAAATGATGTTTGAAGCCAACCCTAAAGGGGCTAGCCTTGAATCGCCCACAGATCTTTTTCGTATAGCTCAGGATAAAATGAGCATTGAATTTTTGCGCCCTGAAGACGGTAAAATAAACAAAGAAAAAAGCATCGCCTTTACGCAAGCCTTGCAAGAAAAAGGTTTCACTTTCCCCATTATGGCGTATGGCGGCAACCCGAATATGCAAAAGCTATATGATGCAGGTTATGTATTTGCCGATGCCA
>CAZBDD010000074.1:0-6730 GCA_964490475.1 uncultured Desulfovibrionaceae bacterium | reverse complement strand
TAACCGTAGAAATAACGTATTAATCTGATTTGCCCCTCTTTTTGGTGAAGAACCAATAAAGAATAAAGTTTTTGTGGGCTTGAGGGTCTCTATTCTCTAGGGATTGATGGAACTTCAACTGCTCTTTTAAGCCTAATACTGTAGGAAATACCGTATGAAATAACGGATGTCTAGGGGGGCTTGGAGTACATAGGACAAACAAAACACCAAAAGTAAGTAAGAATCCACCAGCCTAGCTGGTGGTTTTTCTTTTCCACAAAAAGCTAAGCCCCATAAGGCTTTATATACCTTATGGGGCTTAGTTGGATTATTAAATGGTGGGTCGTGCGGGGTTCGAACCTGCGACTCTCTGCTTAAAAGGCAGATACTCTACCTGCTGAGTTAACGACCCGTTGTGAAGAGGCACTTTATAAGACTTGAAGTTTTTTGTCAACAATTTTTTTTAGTTTTTATAAAAAATTGTTAGCGACTTCGCTCCGCTCGCGCCAAGGGCGCTGTGAACCTCAACAACAAGGGCAATCTATACTTTTCGGTTTTTTTTTGCAACAGAAATTTTCACTTTTTTGATTTTTTTTATAACACCAAGAAAAATAAAGACCTTTACATTTTGTTGTGCAGATTTACATTTGCAATTTATCTCATATTACGTTAGTTAGCATACTGATAGTATACCTGTTACTACTGGTATCGCTGAAATACATACAATATTTCAAGAAACGTGTATGCATAATAGCATTTTAAAAAGGAGAAAAAAATGCGTATTAAATCAATGCTAATGTTATTTTTATTTATTGCTTCCATTTTTGTTGTAACAATACAAGATGCTGAAGCACGCCGTGCTGGTGGGGGAAAATCTTTTGGAAGCAGATCTTCCATGAACAAATCCACCACTACTCCAAGACAAGGCTCCACCGTTACACAAAATTCTGCACAAAAGAAATCTGGTCTTTTGGGTGGTGCCGGTGGAATGTTAGGTGGCGTATTAGCCGGTACTTTTTTAGGTGCCATGCTCTTTGGTGGTGACGACGACGGCGGCGGCGGGGGTTTTTTTGATATTATACTTCTTCTCATTCTGCTTTATGTTGGCTTTAAAGTTTTCAAAGCCTTTCAACGACGTCAAGTCAGCGGAGGACACTCTTCGTACGCAAAATCTACACACGCTGCCGCTGGAGCTGCTGGAGCCAGCGGTGCCATGCACTATCAAAATACCCCTAACAATCACAGCTGGACTAATTTGCAAAGCGGTGGGCACCAAACGTATCAAACACAAAATATCCCTGCCGGTTTTGATGTCGAAAACTTCTTAGAAGGTGCTAAAATGGTTTTCAACCGTTTACAAAGTTCTTGGGATAAACGAGATTTTGAAGATTTAGCCCTCTTTACTACAGATGTAGCATATAATGAACTTAAGACTCAACTAGAAGAAGATACTAGCACCAACAAAACAGAAGTTCTTATGCTCAAAGCACAACTACTTAGTGTAAAAGAAGATGCCGGCGACGAAATTGCCTCCGTATTCTTTGACGTTATCATGCGCGAAAATTCCAGAGAAGATACAAGTCAAGTGCGTGAAATTTGGCACTTCTTACGCCCTGTCGGTGGTGGTAATTGGAAGCTTGACGGCATACAACAAGTAGAAGACTAAGACAAAAAGCCTAAAGTAAAAACGGTTTTTTACTCTAAGAAGCTTTTAAAAATAAAATATGGTTGCCGCAAAGAAAATTTTTTCGGCAACCATATTTTTTTGGATTATGCAGAGGTCTAAAATTGCTTAACTTTCACATTCGCTCATGAATACATTACAAAGCATTATGCCGCATCATTACCACTCATCATCTTAATATATACCATAAGTTCTTTATACGAAGTAACATACAGTTTTCCATAAATATTCCTATTGTGTGTTCGTATAGTATTAATAGATACGTTGAGCTTTTTTGCTACTTTTTGCGAAGAGTACCCTTTTGTATACAGTTCAAAAACTATACGCTCAGATTTTGTCAACGTTTCGATTTGTTCTAAAAAAGTCTTATATGCAGATATATCAATGCTAATTAACTCTCTTTTATCATCTGTAAGCAGAACATCACTTGATTCCAATTTCGACCGTAAATTATTCTCTTTATCTTTAACAAAATCAATAAATGTCGAAAATTCCGCTATATCTGTACTGGTATTATTGCCGCTTTGTATTTCTGATAAAACAGTAATAATTGGCATGGAATAGCGCCGTGCAAGGTGATAAGAAAGAGCAAAGGACACGCTGATGCAAAAAAGTACAAACAATAATATATGTAGATAGTTACTCCAAATCAACTTTTCCTCTGTTTCTTTTGGAATCAAAGCTACAGCACTCCATATGGGATTTCCACGAAAAAAATCTTCTGGATATACACGAAGAGCTGATCTCTTTCCAATAAATTCCTCTTTTTCGTTGGAAAAAGTGTCATAAAATTCTCCTTCTTCTATGGAAAATTTTTCTATTTCAGAAGCCAGCATTGGCTGGTGCCCATGGGAGAAATTTGTATAGAGGGTTAACACGGATTTTTTTTGCGTATCTACATTTTCTGTGGCCACAAGACCTGTTATGCTGCTCATAGAAGAGCGAATATGCCCATGCACAAGATTATAAAGCACTTCGCTAATTTCAAAACCACACACACCATAAAATTCACCATCCGCACCTATGATGGGAGTGGCCAAGAGAATCACCTCTTCCCAGTCATTTTCGAATTTATATGGAATAGTGAAATAGTAACTCTCAGGGGAGATATTTTTTTTATTTTTCCGCAAATACTCAAAAAACTTTTCATAAGGTGATATGTCAAACTCTAAATCCCAATTATTATGCAATTCAAAAGCATTTTTAGCCGCTATATTTGGTTGTCCACGAAACATAAAAATCATGGGGTTTGCATCATTGGGCGAAGAAATATTCATAATCTTATAATAAATACCACTACGAAAATGTTGTGAATTTTTTATGCTTGAATTAATTGTAGTATCAAAAACTACAAAAATCCCACTGGCTTTTGAAATAAGTATAGAAGGAACAAGGGTTTCACTCAGCGTATCTTGCAATTCATGTATAGCTTCTTTATTATTCTGTAATTGCTGAAAATTTAATCCATTTTTCTGTAATACACCTTCCACTTCTTGACTCATAGCCTTACTTAAGGTAATGCCATAAGCTGCTAAATTATTGAATTGCTGAGAGACACTTTCTTCATAGCTTGCCAAATAATCCTCTAATGCTTTAGAAATATCCTTTTGCGTAGCATTTAAGGTATCAGAAAGAAAAAGAAAAAGTAGTAAACAGGAAAAAACAATTAGAATAAGTAAGGAAAAATACAAAAGCAGTCTTCCTTGCAAAGAATATTGTTTTTGTGGAGAAAAAAAAGAAAGAAAATAATTTTTTAGCATAGACTACTGCCCTTCTTGCACTGCGCTTACTTTTTCCTGCAACTCTTTCAAGCTTTTATCCACAAGGTTTTCCAATGTGTCTTCGCCATTAATCCATGCTTGGCGATTTTTAGTAAAAACCTCAAGTAAAGCTGAAGAAAACATTTGCTCTATGCTTCCATAAGCTTCAAAAGTGGGGGCTGTAACAAAAGTAGTCTTTTCTTTGAGCTCTGAAACCACATCATAGAGCAAGCGATAGCGTGCCAAGGGAAATTCAATATTAGCAATTTTCGTCTTCAAGGTAATAAAATCATCATTCCGTACAGGCATATACCCTCCCTGAATAACAAAAGGAAGATTTTTCTTACTTGAAACAAGCCATTTGCAAAATAAAACCGCCGCTTTTTCTTTTTCTGGTGTCGACTGTAAAGCTACAAGCCCCACACCACGCTGAATATCTGTGCGCTTTGCTGCTTTAAAACGCGGCTCAGGCAATATCTTTAAACGCAGTGGCGCCTTAGTATTATTACTATACGTGACAGTATCTTTAAAATATAAAACGCTTGCTGTGGATTCAACCCCTGCCAAAGCCTCATCAATCATAATGGCTTTAGTGGCAAAACCAGGCATAAGGCAAATTTCTCCCTTAAGAGCCGCGCGGGCCAAAAGGCGCATCATTTTTAAATATTCCGCACTATCCCAAAGAAGTATTTCTCCATGGAAAAAATTTTTCCCCAGCGAAAGCATATTCAAGAAAGGATATTGTATCCAATTGTCATACATAAAAAAAGCTTTACCACCCGACCAAGCATAATACTTTTCTGTAACGGCAAACACCCCTTCCCATGTACTTAAGTCTTCATAGCTTACGCCTGCTTCTTTGGCGAATTTTTCAAAAGCATCGGCATTAATGAAGAAAGCATTCGTAGATTTTGCCAAGGGAAAAATACGCAATACTCCATTGAACTCTCCTTCATGGAGAAATTGAGGCACAAAAGCTTTTAATTCATTTTCACTAAAATACTTCCTCCAATCGAGGCTGAGATTTTTACCCATCGCTTCTAGTGTTTTAGGGTAGCAAGCAAAGAGATCAGGAATATCCGAAGACCCTGGCTGTTTTTTGGCTGCTGCCACAAGGGCGTTATGAATGGCTGAAGAATTGGAAACCGAGGTTACATGTATTCTCACCCCATGCTCTTTTCCCACCGTATGATTAAACTCTTTTACCAGTTGATTCATGGGAGAATGCGTTTGGGCTCCATATACATGCCAGAAACTTAATGTAATAGTAGATTTTGGGGAAAAGGGTGAACTGTCGCAAGCGATTAATAAAAAGCACAAAACACAGAGAAAAGCCATGCGACTTCTACATTTTCCCATAAAAAGAGCTAACAAAGGCTTTTGTGAAGAATAAAAAGAGTTTTTCATCATATTTTCAACAATATTAAAGGTTTATAGCGAACAAAACAGCATTTACAACAGTATTTTTACAGTTCCCTTCATTATTGAAACACACTAAAAAGCTTGTAACTTCCTTTTATCAATTTTCATCTAAAAATAGAAGTCTTTTTTGAGTTTTTTTCCTTTTTTTCATCACAAAGATGATACATCATTGGAATGATTTTATCTCTTTTTTCAGAAATTCATTGAAAGGATGATGTAATACTTTTAAAACATTCTATATCTTAAAGAGACTGCAAAAAGAAGAACATGGCTCATAGCAAAACCCGAATAAACTTTTTTACAATGAGAGGCATGTATGTCTGATGAAAGTAGCTACACTGAAGTCTCAACCACAAGTTATGGTGAGCGCATTGGAAACTCTTTTAAAGGGATCATCTTTGGCATTATTTTGTTTTTAGCAGGTTCAGGCTTGCTCTATTGGAATGAAGGGCGTGCCGTGCGTACGGGAGATGCCATCAATGAGGCGCAATTAGCCACAGAAAATCTCCCCAGTATCGAAAAACTTGACCCTTCTTACAATGGAAAAATGGTACATGCCTCAGGCAAAGCTACCACCAAGGATGTACTTACTGACCCCGTAACCAATATCAATGTTACTGCCATTGGTTTAATTCGCAATGTCACATATTATCAGTGGGTAGAAAATAAAAGCACAAAAACCACAAAAAATCTTGACGGCAGTGAAGAAAAAGTCACTACCTATACATATGAAAAAAAATGGACAGGCAGGCCCATAAGTTCTGCTAACTTCAAAAAAGCAGAAAATCATAAAAATAGCCTTATTGCTACTATTGAAACACAAATATGGACAGCAGAAAATGTCGGTTTTGGTGCTTATGTCCTACCAAAATTTCTTATCAATTCCATTGGTGGCGCGGAAATTTTTACACCAGAAATTGATACCGTTGCTTTGCAAGAGCGCATCTTCCCCGGCTATGAAGATGATGATGGCGATGATAACACTATTGTGCATATGCAGCAAAATATTCTCTATCTTGGCGAAGAACCACACGATCCAGACATTGGCGACATACGCATTACCTATTCTCAAAAACCACAGGCAGATATTTCCATTCTTGCCCGTGTTAATAATAACACTTTTGATCAGTTCTTAGCCAGTAATGGTACAACTTTTTATCAGCTCAACATGGGCATTGTTGGGGCCGATATCATGTATCAAAGTGCAAAAGATGCCAATAGCACACTCACTTGGATTTTACGCGGTGTTGGCATTGTGATGGTAATAATCGGTTTAAATTTACTCATATCCCCCTTAACTGTCATTGCAAGCATTATCCCCTTGTTAGGCGACATCTTCGGTGCAGGTGCATGGCTTGCTGCATCTTTATCTGGCTTTGCTTGGTCTTGTATTATCATTGCTATAGCGTGGATAAGATTCAGACCGCTTTTAGGCATGTCATTACTGGCTCTTGCTATAATTTTGATTGCCCTACTCTACATCAAAGGCAGAAGCAAGAGGAAAACAATACAGGCGACGTAAACAGTATAAACCCACTTAAATTAACAACGCTTAGCAGCCCTTTGAAAAAGTCGTTTTGATAAAGCTTTTGAAAAAATGTTAACCGTATAAATTTACAGGAGAAAAGTATATACAGGCTAACCTTCCTTTTATGGCGTTAGATACCTTTCACTTGTAAAGGAAACGTTGGTGCCCTGTTTTTTATTCCTTCGCGAGAGATAAAGAATAGCATCAGCGTTTCCAAATATGAGACCTCTGCACAATTACAAATGCGTGAATTGCCGCGTCGCTTTGCTCCTCGCAATTGGTATTACAGCAAAAGTCATTAAGAGCGAAGCGAAGTAGCCACCCAACGGGCGCCGAAGGCGTTTGCGTTTGCGAAGA
>CAZBDD010000073.1:0-6739 GCA_964490475.1 uncultured Desulfovibrionaceae bacterium | reverse complement strand
TCATAAATAGCGATGCTTGGTCGCGCATCCTTAGGCCAAGGCAACACTAAGGATTCAAAATTCTTTTTTTGATCTTGAGAAAGGGCCTTTAAGGGAAAAAGATATAAGGCACGAGATTCTTTATCTTGTAAAAAACTTTCCAACACTGGCAAAGTATATACGAGGCTTTTACCACTGGCTGTGGGTGTGGACACCACTACAGATTGCCCACTGCGCAATATATCCACAGCTTTTGCCTGATGACTAAACAAATCAGAAATATTTTTAGCTGAAAGAAGGTTTTGCACTGCTACAGATAGGGGACGACGCGGCAATGCATACTGAGCCGTGGTAGCTGGCACGGTATGATGATGGCATACTTGCTTACCAAATTTTGAAGCCAAAAGTGCTTGAATATAACTGTATACCTTAGAAGAATCTGCCAAAAATCCCCCTGCTGTCTCCATCAATTCACCATGAAGGAAAGAATAAAGAAATACCCAATGCCACAAAAAATAAAGAGTAACCCTGGTGCCAGTACCTTTTTTACCGAAGAAGGCAATTCTACATTAAAATACTGACACGAAAGAACAAAACAAATATGTAACGGACTCATCATGGCGCCGGCCAAGGCAGAGGTAAGCCCCAGCATCATCCATGGTATAGAAGAACCCACATGGCTTGCCTCCACCAAGGCCAAGAGCAAGGGGAAAACAGAACCCACTGCAGCCATCATAAGCCCCGTTAAGGCGCCAATAATCATAGGTAAGAAGGTGGCGCTCATCCAAAGAGCTGTTATCCCGCTATCATGGCTTACCAATTGTTGTACAATGCCACCTTGAGTCAATACATTTTTAAAAACACCTAATGCCCCTACAATAAAAACCATATTGCGCACGCTAGGCTTGGTAATGGTTTGCAACAAAGTACGAGGGCCTTTTTTATTTTGCCACAAGCAAAACATGACAGCAAGAAAAATAGCCACCACAACGCCATAATCCATAGGATATTGCGGCAAAAACATGGCAAAAAAAGCCTCACAAACAAGGGCACCACCAATGGCAATAATTAAAGGGGCCCCTTGCCAAAATACTTGCCGCCAAATGCCGTTTTCTTTCTGCATAGGATCAGGAGGCACAAAAGCCGGCATGGCATGACGCCGCACAAAGAAAAACCAACCTAGTGCAAAATATATAAGACTCATGGGCGAAGTCCATAGGGCAAGCTCTGGTGTGGAAAAACCGCTAAAGCCAGCTGCCAAAATCATAGCAGGATATAAAGGCCACGTCATTTCCGCTGTATGCCTAAACCAATAGTTTATTAATGATTTATTTTGCTCAGGCAAGGGCAACTCCTTGGCCACAGCATTAATCATGGGAGCAGAAAACACCGCACCGCCGGGCATGGGCAACAAGCCAATAAGTATAGGAAAAAAGACCATACGTATGCGCGGTGACAATATTTTTTTAGATAAGGGTGCCATAAAGCGCTCTGCCTGCCCTGTACTTTCCATAAGCGATGATAAAGAAAGCACCAAAATGACCACAGCCCATACGGTTAATATAGACACATCGGAAAAAATGGCCAAAGCATGTTGTAGCCATTGCGGGGGCATAATGCCGAATAACAAAGAAAGAACAAAGGAGCCTAAAAGAACTGATAAAGCCAAACCGCATTTACGCATGAGTAAAAGCATGAACACAAAAATGGCTAGTATTTTTACATAGGGTAAGAGCATAATATTTGTATTGCGTAATTTGTAGCACAGTGCTGTGCGTTATCAGGCTGTTGAAAAGCAGCAATCTACGTCGTCAGCGCAAAAAAACCAAACTGCTTATGTATGTTTAATACACTGCGCATCTTGATTTTTTTCGCTTCCTCGCATCTTACTATTTTTGAACAGCCTGCCTAAAATTGACTCTTGCAACCGGTTGTTATGGAAAAAGGCCACGGCAATAAAATAACTTCCATGGAATGCCCAATTTCATCCAATGCCCAACGCGTAGCTTGCTCTCTATGCGGAGAGCATACAATTTTAAGTAAGGCCTTTTGCTTATTTATAACAGAAAAATACGCTATATGCTCATAGGCTTCCAATAAAAACCGAAACATACCCACCTGACTAGGAGGCACTTGCACTAAAAATTGTGTGCTTTGAGTAGCAGGAGCGAGGGGTGGCCCTATTTTGCGCACTCTCTTTTTTTTTGTTTTATGCATAATTTTTATTTTTATATGGGGCGCATAGCCCATTGAATTGTAGCAATAATAAAAGGTAAGGTGAACACTGACAATACTGTACCAAAAAGCACCGCATTGGCACAGCCATCTACCATGGCATCATGCTTTATGGCAATAATATGACAAGTAATAGCACTAGGAGTGGCACACATTACAGTCATAGTGGCAAGGCCTATACCTTGTGCTCCTAAGGCCATAGAAATAGAGTATACCACAAAAGGTGTTAAAAATAATTTAATACCTAAAAGAATGGTTTGTTCTGTCCAAACAATTTTCACCCCTTGTTTCCAACTTGCTAACTGCGCACTTAGCACCATTCCCATACAAAAAAGAGCGCAAGGAGAAGCAGTAGCACCCAGCATTTTACTTATTTCTAGCAAAGATTGTGGCAAAGGAATTTCTGCCAAGAGCACTAATAAGCCTAGAGAAATACTCCAAATGGCAGGATTGGTCAGCAGGCTTCTTCCTAAGCAATGTATGGTTTTAGTAGATTGTTCTTGCGTGGCATTGCATACAGAAAGAAAAACATCAGCCACTACAAAAGATAATGTAGGCACCATGGCTGTAAAGCCGGCCATAATTTTGGCTTCAGCATTATTTGGGTAAAGCAATAATATAATAGGAATTCCCATAAATGCCACATTGGGGAAGCTTGTAATTAAGCTTCCTTGCATACTGTCTTTCCAAGATCTTTTCATCATACGTAAAAGAAATAATGTAAATACTTGTATGCATGCAAGGGCAAGCGCACACCCAAGCACAGATTCCACATGCATATGTTCGGTAGAACTTGAAGCTAGTAGATAAAAAAGCAACATGGGCAAACCAAACCAATAGACAAATTGGTTTAAGCACATGGTGGCATTTTTAGGCAGAATTTTTTTTCTTTCCGCCACTGCCCCCACAAACATGATTCCAAAAATAGGAACCAATGTAAGAATTATGGATAAAAAAAGCGTAGTCATGAAAATACCCTTTAAAAAGTATTTTCTTCTAAAATTTCCACAGATTTCTGAATAATATTTTTGCAGGTGGTGGCCATGAGGGGTTTTGCTATGGCAAGGCCTTCAGCAGTGTTTATATTCACCCCAAGAATATCTATACATCGCACATTTCCAAATTCCTGCTGAAAACGGCGCATAAGAGCGGAAGATTTTTCCTTCACAAGTTTTTTCTGCTCTGCATTGGCGGCAGAATTTTCCCCGTGTTTCAACCCCAAAATAAGCATGGCGCCAGACATGGCACCGCAAATTTCACCAGCACAAAAGCCCCCGCCCAAGGGCGCACAACATCGTACCATATCTGCACGTGAAACACCGTATTCTTCACAAAAAGTACAGGCCACTGCCTGCGCACAATTGGCGCCTTCTTTTTTAAATGCAAAAGCTTCTTCTACTTTTTTACTCATTATTTTCCCCTATTTTCCTGTGGTGTGTGCTCTTACCATAGGGGTACATGGAAGTAAATCAGCAATTCCTGTGACTATGGCTCAAACTAAGTATCTCATCAATCTGATAACACCTGCTCTAAGGCATCGCGCAAATACGGCATTAAATCATTCACCTGTGAGGCAGGAGTAGGTTTTGCCATTTCTGCCAGCACCCTATTAGTGCGCGCTGCCACAAGAGAAGCATTTTCTATAGAATACCCACAAGCCAATAATCCCGTGCATATGCCTGTGACCATATCGCCTGTACCACCAATGGCTTCCATGCTAGGTACTGAAGGAGTAGACACTTTATGTTGAATATGCGTACCCTGTGTTATGTAATCGGTACTCCCTTTAATAAGAAGATTTTTTGCTACATTACCATGCTCATGAGCGCGCGCCAAAAGTTCTTCAATGCTGTCTGGTTGCTCTTGCAAAAAACCTCGTGTATAAAAAGGATGCGGCGCTAATTCATCGGCAAGAAAGGCCATTTCTCCCACATCAGGCGTAAATAAATCATACACATCGGCATAGCCACTCATTTTTGCCACATACATAAATCCAGCATCTGCCACTAGCAAGGGGGCTTTTCCATTCTGTTCTGTATAGCTTTGCACAGCCATGAGCACTCTATTGTGCCAATCCACATCGGGGAAAAGATAATGAAAAGTCAGACCTTGTAATGGCCATTGCTGTATGTGTTCCACAAGATGCGCATACACAGCACGGCTGCCATCTCCTCTGCCCTTGTCTTCAGCGCATAAGATTTGCGGCGCCTCTTTACCAAGATAAGTACACACCAATGCCGCTGCCGTGGCTAGCGTTTCTATGCCTCGCTCTAACTGCAGTTCTTCGCCATTATGCCCTATGATTTTAGAATCATGAGCTGAATATGGACCAAAAAACAGCTGTCCTTCTGGCAACTGTGGAGTTGTGCCCAATATTACCCACATAAAATTCTCCTAGCTTCGGCAAATGCTTTTTGTAAAGAATAGCAACACAAGGTTTGCCCAATACGACTCGGTTCTTGCGCTTCTTCTAAAGATAAACCCAATAACTTATGAGCCAAATAGGGAACATCAGGACAGCCTCCGCCTGAAATATTCACTATAATATGACTCTCTTTTTCTACTGTTATTTTCATATTTGCTGCACGCACCATAAGCCATTGCCCATAATCGTGCACATGATACAAAGACACAGGTTTTAGCGAATCATAATTTATGGGTGACACTTCTAAAGGTGAATTATTATAGGCTTGTAATAGGGTAAGTATGGCCACCTCAGACATAAGCTCTATGACCAGCACCATATCACAGCCTGTATGTAATTCTGGTGGGGGTGCTTGCACTTCCACTTCATAGCCAGCATCTTTCAAAACATTTTCTGCCTTGATTACTTCACCTGTATGCGAAAAAATCAACATACCCCTATCAGAAACAGGAACCGCTGAGGGGGGAACTTTCCCCCCTTTTTCTGACTCCTTTTTATTAGAAAAAAAGTTCTGTATTTTTTTGAATAATGTCATATTTTTATTTTTTCTCTAGGCTTAAACGGGTTTTATCCCCTTCTGCCTTATGTTTCACTACAAAACCATTATTGCTTGCAGCACGGCTAACATTTTCAAAACTAGCTTCGTTATCAACCACAACTTCCAAAGCTTGAGGGTCTTCAGCTTTAATGCATTGCAAAACCAAGAGTACAGGTTGTGGGCAAGAAAGCCCCGAAGTATCTATGATTTCCATTATACACTCCTTTTTGTTTGCATAAAACCAATAAGTAAACACATTATAAGGCCAAAAATAGTGGCTATAGCGCTATTGGGACCAATGCCTGCAGGAGACGCCGCAATACCAAAATTGTGCGCCAATGCCGCTCCTACTAACATACCCACCACAAAAATGGCAGCATCATTATCTCCTTCGCCAGCCATAAACAATTGGCGACCTGGACAACCACCAGCTAAGGCAGATGCAAGCCCCACTACCAGCATGGCCAAGAAGTTCCAAAGTGAGTCCATATGTGCCACAGGTTGATTTTCAAAGCCATAATGAAAAGAGCCTAATAATAAATTTAATGCAAATGCCGTTCCAAGCATGGCAAGCAATCCCCATAGCAAGTGCATTTGACGGAAAAGTATTAAGTCGCGCAAAGCACCCATGGTGCAAAATCTACTACGCTGTGCTAAAAAGCCCACAACCAAACCCAAACCCAATGCCAATAGCACCGGCGCATGCTCTGAGCCAGGGCCTTTTACGGAGTAATTTAGAATACCGGATTTTAGCTGACCTGTAATTTGAGGGAAAAAATAAAGTAAGGATAATAATGCTACCATAAGCACTGGAAATACCATGCCCGCTAACTTGTGAGTTGTTTGATTACGTCCTAAGGTATACCCTTGTCTAAAAAATATGGTACCCAAGGCAATACCCACAAAAATGCCGGAAAAGCCAAAAATAGCATTGGCATCACCACCAGCCAAACGTAAAATAGTGCGCCATGGACAACCTAGAAAAACTAATGCTGTCATGGCGGTAATAATACCCAAGATAAAACGTGTTACAGGTGACGAACCGCCACGAGCCTTAAACTCTCCAAAAGAAAAGGCCGCCACAAAAGAACCTAGCACTAAGCCCATAACTTCAGGACGCAAATACTGCACCACTTGCGCTGCATGTAAACCTAAAGCGCCTGCTATATCGCGGTTAAAGCATACCACGCACAGCCCCATATTAGCAGGGTTGCCGTAATACTGTAATACTATTGCAAGAATGCCAATGATAGCACCAGAAACAATAACTCCGGCACCTGTGGCAAAAATATTTTTTTTCATGAATTCCTCGTATGTGTAAGATATATAGGACAAGGTCCTAGGGTAGCATACGAGGATATATTAAGGAATGTTTAATTGCTATGGTATATAAAAACCAAGCCTCTTTTACCTACGCATGCTAAAACCTCACGCCGTGAAGTAGTGGCAAAGCATCAGGTAAAAAAGTCTTGGTACATATACGCTCTTCTTCTTGTGAGGAGAGTTGCCCCTCCTCACAAAATTATTTATGCAATGAGGCTTTGACGCACAAGAGCTCTTTG
>CAZBDD010000072.1:0-6750 GCA_964490475.1 uncultured Desulfovibrionaceae bacterium | reverse complement strand
TTATGGAAAATTTCTTCAACTACCTTGGCTTTGAATATGTGGAAGACGGATTCACTTTAGATGTGTCTCGTCAACGCCGTGATCCACAAGCTGTTTGGACGGCCCCAACACCAGCCTGGGCTCTGGCTTTTGCCTTAGCCGCCGCTGCAAAGCCGCACAGCAAGCTCAGTAATCCCGGCATCATGACAAGTCTTTATCCACAGTTCTGGAATTTGTATAATGCCCTACCCTCTTTTGACATTAAAAAGAACGTTACGGAGCAAAAAAATGACAAACCTGTCCGACGACGAATTATTGCCGCAGACCAAGAAGGAACTCGAAGCGGAGATAGCCCAGATCGAGATAATGCTTGAGGAAAATGACGCCGCTTTGCGCACTTTGCTCATAGCAGAAGATCCACAAAGTGGTGTTTTTTACGCGCAAGATATACATGAGCTACGCCAAAAAAAAATGGTGCTCCTTACGCGTAAACAGCTGCGCGAAGTACGCATTAGGCGCATTTTGTATAACGAGCAAGACGATTAGCAACTAAAGCTCTTATACCAATCAAAAACACGTACATAAAAATAAAAGCCCAATACCATTGAATAAATAGTATTGGGCTTTTTTTACAACACAGGACATCTTTACAGCATGCACTCTTCATGCTATGCATACTTTATGAAATACACAACAATGAAACATTGGTATTCTTCCTTTCTCTTTCCTGAAAATCTAAAGTGTATTTTATTTTCATATAATAGCTCCTCTTCATGAGGATTTTTTTTTGCTAAAAACTTTCCATCCAAGTAAACTCGTAAAATAACACCCAACACAAGAAGTAGTATTATGAATGAAGCACCCTATCAGTGGCCACACAAAGACCTTTTAGATGTGCACCAATTGAGTAAAGAAGATGTGCACCATGTTCTTGACTTGGCAGGCAGTTTTCAAGAAATCAATAGACGGCCTGTAAAAAAAGTCCCCACTCTAAAAGGAAAAAGTATCATTCTCTTCTTTTCAGAAGATAGCACGCGCACAAAAGTATCCTTCGATGTAGCCGGTAAACGGCTTTCCGCAGACACTTTTGCCCTTGGCAAAAGCGGTTCTAGCATAAAAAAAGGAGAAAGCCTTAAAGATACTGGCCTCACGCTACAAGCCATGAACCCAGATATTATTGTCATACGCCATTCTAGCAGTGGCGCAGCGCAATATCTTGCAGAACTTTTGCCTTGTGGTATTGTCAATGGCGGTGACGGTTGGCATGCACACCCCACGCAAGCCTTACTGGATTGTTTTTCATTGCGCAGCATTTGGGGCGAACACTTTGCCGGAAAAACCTTGCTTATTCTTGGCGATGTAGCACATAGCCGTGTGGCTCGCTCTAATATTCAATTATTGAACCTGCTTGGGGTTAAAGTGCGCGTATGTGCTCCACGTACCTTATTGCCCGCAGGCATTAGCACATGGCCTGTGGAAATTTACCACAATTTAGCCAAAGCAGCAGAAGGCGTAGATGCCATCATGTGTCTGCGTTTACAATTAGAACGACAAGAAGCTGGCCTGCTACCTTCTTTGGCAGAATATTCACGCCGTTTTTGCCTTACTCCGCATATTGTGGCTCAAGCCAACGAAAATGCTAAAATTCTTCACCCCGGCCCCATGAACAGAGGTTTAGAAATTTCTGCCGAAGTGGCCGACGCGCCCAATTCCTTAGTGCTTGAACAAGTCAATGCTGGCGTAGCCACACGCATGGCTGTGCTCTATTTACTAGCACACAGAAAGGATGTGTAGTTTTTTAGGCCTTGCGGAAATAATTTTTATGAAAAACAAAACTACTATTACTTAAGGAGCCAGTATGTCTCGCTTACTATGTATAAAAAATGCTGATTATTTGGGCGCCCGTGTCAATGTGCATGTGGAAGGTTCCAACATTCGCACCATGACCCCCTACGGCAAACCTATTCCTGAAGAAGCAGAAATTTTTGATGCCGATGGTTTATTGCTTTTTCCTTCATTTATTGATGCCCACGTACATTTACGTGAACCGGGCTTTGAATACAAAGAAGATGTAGCTTCAGGCTTAGCCGCAGCTTTGCATGGGGGCTTTGGCGCTGTCATGTGTATGGCTAACACATCCCCTGTAAATGACACTGCTGCAGTCACATCTTATATTATAGCACAAGGAAAAAAAGCTTTTCCCCATGGCCCCACCGTATACCCTGTCGGCGCTGCAACTAAGGGACTTTTAGGAAAAGAAATGGCCCCCTTAGCAGAATTAAAAGATGCAGGATGCGTAGCTATTTCCAATGACGGACATTCCATGGAAAATACCGAGCTCTTACGTCGCGTTATGGAATACGCCGCCGATTTAGATCTTATTGTCATCGACCATTGCGAAGACGCCGCTTTAGCCAAAGGCGCTCATATGAATGAAGGTATTACCAGCGGACGCATTGGCGTAAAAGGTCAACCTTATGTGGGTGAAGCCATGCAAGCTGCCAGAGATATTTTGCTGGCAGAATATTTGAATATACCAGTGCATATTGCGCATGTATCTTGTAAAGCTGTGGTTGATTTATTACGCTGGGCTAAACAACGTGGGGTAAAGGTAACCGCCGAAACCTGCCCTCACTATTTATTACTTGATGATTCGGCTTTAGAAAATTATGGTACCAATGCCAAGGTTAACCCACCTTTACGCACTCCTGTAGATAGAGATGCCCTGCGTGAAGCCGTAAAAGACGGTACCATTGATATTCTGATTACAGATCATGCGCCCCATGCTGCCCATGAAAAAGATTGTCCGCTAGACGAAGCCCCCAATGGCTTCACCGGACTTGATTTGGCTGTAGCTCTTTCGTGGAAATTAGTAGAAGAAGGCGTTATGAATAGCGGAGATATGCAACGTTTATGGTGCAATCGCCCAGCAGAAATTTTCAATTTACCCTTCAATGGTTTTGCCCCTGGCGACAGAGCAGACTTCTTTCTTTTTGACCCCAAGCACAGCTGGGAAGTCACAGAAAAAACTATATATTCAAAAAGCTGCAACACCCCGTTTAAAGGTCAAACCTTACAGGGAAAAGTCGTAGCTCACTGGCTACAAGGCCAAAAAATACTATAATAAAGTGAGTTTTTATGAAAAAAATGTATTACACCCTTTGTATCTTTTTTTGCTGCATGTACAGCATAAGCACAACTGTCCACGCTGCAGAGGCTCAGACGGGACAAAACAACACCTTTCAAGGTGCCAGCATCGATGATACCATGATAGATAAACCTGCAACTCCCTATAAAGTAGTCTTAAATCAGCAAAACGCCCGTGTCTTTGCTCAAAGCAAAAATCATGTGCTTGCAAGCAACAATGGAAAAGTATTGCGCATTGTATTGCCATACAAAGCTACCGATGTGCAATTTACCTTGCCCGCAGTAAATGGCAAAAGCCAAGGAACCATATTGGGCTGGCACGCCACCACTGATGAAGCTTTTCCACCACAAGGCACAGTGCAAAAACAAAGTCAAGCTTTGGAAAGCATGGTAGATGTGACTGCAGCGGCATTGGACGCTTCTCATACAAAATATGAAGCTCTCAAAGAAAAATATCTGAAGTTATCTGAAGAAAATAAACAACAAGAAATGAGCATCACCCTTGGTGAGCTGACAGTGGCCGCATCAGAAAATTCTGCCAGAAATAGAGCGTGGCAAGATGCGAAACAATTGGTGCAAAAGTTCCAAGGCAAAAGCCTTATGAGCCAAACCTTCACCGTACTTTTAGATACACCCTTAGCAGATAAAAGCGTTGTGCATGTACAATACGCCTATACGCTTAACGAAAGCCGTTGGACGCCTTCTTATTCTATCAATGCAGATACGACCAACGATACCATTCGTCTGCAATTACAAGCAGAAATTGTGCAAAATAGTGACATGGATTGGGATGACACACAAATAGAATTCAGTACTGTAGAAGGCAATGCCCCTAGCCCTGGATCAGTGCAACCATGGATTGCTGGTGGAAATGACGCACGCCCCCTTATGCGTAACAAGGCTACACCCATGGCATCCATGGACGTCGCTGTTATGAGTAATGGCATGGCCTCTTTTAACGAAATGGATGCCTCTGCTTCTTGGACATTAAATAAAAAACTTCATATTCCTGAAGGTAAAAGTACCATTATTTTATTAGAAGAATCAGCTAAATTACCCTTACAACGCTTAGCGCGCCCCAATACGGGCACAAGAGATGTTGAAACCGTGTGGCTTTATGCTGAATACGCCTTAAAAAATACTTTTTTACCTAAGGGCAGAGCTCAGTACCTTTTAGATGCTGTGCCCGTCAGTGATGGATTTTTTCAGCCTAAAAACCAAAAAGTAGCGCTCTTTTTTGGATCAGATTCTCTTGTAACTATACAAACTAAAAAAGATGTACGAAAAAGTGCTGAAGCCGGTATTATTCAAAAAGAGCAAATTTTTTCATGGAACTGGACATATACTATACAAAACCAGCGGAAAAAACCTGTTAGTGTGCGTATAGAAGAGCCACAGGTTCAACTTGCCCATGAGGATATTTCTGTGATATACAATGATAAACCTAAAGCAAGTCAAGGCCCAGATAAAACCCTTATTTGGACTGTACAAGTACCTGCGCAAGGCAAAGAAACAATACAGCGCTCTGTTACAATAAAAGCGCCAGAAAAGTTACAATTCTACCCAGGAAGATAAGTAAAAAAAATACCCCTATCCGCCATATAATACACTTTTATTATGGCGGATAGGACATACCGAGGAATTGCTATGCACATACGCCCCCCCCACGTTGCAGGTTCATTTTACGATGCCCAAGCGGAAACATTGGCGACCTATGTGAAGCACACCTTACAACAAGCACAAGATGCATATGACCAAGCTCCACAAGAAGTGAGCATGGTTATGCTCCCCCATGCCGGACATTTTTATTGCGGGCACATTATAGCACAAACCTTAGCCCGTGTTCGTTTACAAAAACGTCTCATTATTCTTTGCCCCAACCATACAGGGCAAGGCGCCCCTCTTTCGGTATGGTGCCCACAAACACAGCCCCCTCACAGCACTCTCGGCGCTTGGCAAACGCCCCTTGGAACTGTGCCCATAGATGAGGAACTGACCCAAAAAATTCTTGAGTATGATATTTGGACTCATGCCCCGCAGCGCCCCGCACAAACTGTGAGCTTTACAGCCAACACCTTAGCGCACGCGCGCGAACACTCCATAGAAGTCTTGTTACCTTTTTTACAGTTTTGGCTTCCACAATGTAGCATTGTCCCCATTGCTGTAGGCACGCGTGATTTTTCCCTTTTACAAAGAGCCGGACTTGCTCTTGGAGAAATCCTCAGCGACCATGAAGATGTTTCTATTATACTCAGCTCAGATATGCACCATTTTTCAGACCACCATACCACCCTCGCCCTAGATACCTTAGCTCTTGAAGCTATGCTGGCTTTTGACCCTGTGCGCCTAGCGCAAGTGGTACAAGAGCATGCCATTTCCATGTGCGGTGTCTGCCCTGCTATACTTGCTCTTTATGCGTGCAAGGTATTAGGAGCCACAGTATGTTCGCAGGTAAGCCATACAACTTCTTATGAAAAAGGAGGAGACGCGTCAAAAGTCGTAGGCTATGCTAGCCTCATTGTGCAAAAAAGAACTTGCTAAATTGTGAAAACTCATGCATAAATTTGCTGGCAGTCTATTAAAAATATACTGTCGATTCTTTTTTAACTGTTTTTGGAGGTTATATGTCGCAAGAAAATTCTAATGTTGTCATAGACAAAGCACAATCGTCCTGGTCTGATTTATGGAAAAAAGAAGACTATTGGGCCATTTGGCTTGGTCTAGCTTTTATTTTTCTCGGTTTATATCTGTACGTTTACAGCTACCCTGAAGCCGACAAAAAAGTCAGCCTCGCAAAAATTAGCGAAGCAGAA
The DNA here is from genome assembly GCA_964490475.1 of uncultured Desulfovibrionaceae bacterium. Lineage (GTDB taxonomy): Bacteria > Desulfobacterota > Desulfovibrionia > Desulfovibrionales > Desulfovibrionaceae > CAYJAD01. The sequence goes on along the minus strand of CAZBDD010000072.1, from coordinate 811 downwards.
GTTATTATGCAAGCAGAAGCTGACAAGGTTCCTGCATTTAAAACCGTCGCTTTTTACGAAGCCCAAGACAGTAAAAAAGTAAGTTTCAAAGCTACAGAATTTGGCGCTGCATTAAAAGCTTACATGAAAACACCAACCAGATGGTCTTCAGATCCTACAAAAGCTTTTATGCTTGACAAAGCAGGCGCAGATGCCGCCAATGCCAAAGCAAAGCCCGCCGCTGAAAAAGCCAAAGCTGCAACAGCACAAGCTAAAACCGCGGCTTTAGTGGCTCAAGAAGCTGCCGCCAAAGCGGAATACAAAGACGCAGCCCTCAATAAAGCGGCCGACGATAAAATTACAGAATGGCGCGGGGCCATTCGTGCAGAAAAGAAAATTTCTAGCAAAGCTAAGGTAAAACCCTACAATATTTTACCATCGCTACCTATTTTAATGATTTCCTTGGCTCTTATCTTCAGCATAGGCATTGCTGCCATGGGGCAAAGCGTTGTTAAGTTTGCTGTAGGTTTTGCTGGGTTATTTATTTTTACCATTATAGCCTTGGTAATGGGCGGCCTTGAAATTACGCGTAGTTTCGGTGTAGGCACTGAAGCATGGGCCATCATCCTAGGTATGTTAATAGCAAACACAATAGGGACGCCTAATTGGATAAAACCTGCCCTACAAGTAGAATATTATATTAAGACAGGTCTCGTATTACTTGGTGCTGAAATCCTTATGGATAAAATCATCGCCATTGGCACCCCAGGTCTCTTCGTTGCTTGGGTAGTAACACCTATAGTTCTTGTTGTTACCTACATATTTGGTCAAA
>CAZBDD010000071.1:0-6930 GCA_964490475.1 uncultured Desulfovibrionaceae bacterium | reverse complement strand
ATATTGGCCTTGAGCTCTTGGGAGTCTTCAATGAAGTCAATAATTTTTTGTAAGCGCGTTTCAGAGGCAAGACTTGTGGGTTTCACAATAATATTGCCTTCTTCTACTACCGTTCCAGCAAAGACGGAATTGCCGGCCACACGTACCACACCTTGTGGTTCGCCAGTCATGGAAGATTGATTTACCACTGCTTCACCGTCTAACACAAGACCATCAACCATGATGACAGAGCCTGTGCGTACAATAACTTCGTGCTCTAAGGTTAAATCTTTAAAGGGAATGCGCACCTCTGTACCTTCATGGCGAATCCATACTGTATCTACATCCAGAGAAAGACTTTGGGCAAGGCTAGTGCGCGAATTGTGTCTGGTCCATTCCTCTAAAGCTTCACCAAGGCCAAGCAAGAAGGTCAACATGCTGGCGGTGGGGAAGTCTCGGCGGTAGAGAGAAATACCAATGGATGTGGCATCTAAAAGTTCCACATTAATTTTACCGCAAAAGAGCGATTTTATACCTTGTAAAAGATAGGGTATAGCCGATTTTATAGTTAATATCATGCGTAACCATGGTGGTAACAAAGCACGCATGATGAAATATGTGGCTATGGGGGTTACCAGAGGAAACTTTTGCATTTTGCTGGGCAGAGCCACGGCATGCTGTACCAAGCTTAAGGTTGTTCCTCTATTGGTGGCGGGAGGGGTTGTGTCTTCAACATCTAATATAGTTAAGGCCTGTTCACGAGCCTGCTGATTTTTATACCAAAAAAGCACAGAGCCCGTACGCACGTTAATGGTGCATTCTGCTATGTCCATGAGCTGAGAAAGGGCTTCTTCGAGCTTTTTTGCTTTACGCAAAGTTAAGGGGGAGAGAATGCGTGCGCGTAATCTTCCTACGCTTCCTTGAATTTCATGAATAATAACACAATGCATTTTTTTCTCTTTTTTATGTTGTTGCACGTTGTTTACAATAACTGCAGGTTTAAGACTCCCGCAAAATTCATTGTGCGGAGTTTTTTGTTCTGTATATACAATTTGATTAGTTAAAGTTTTATTTGCATGTATGCTCAAAATTTGTTTGAAAAAAATGTGCAGAACTCTTAGGTTTGATAAAGCCCGCCAAGCCATGTTGGCAGGCTTTACTTATTAGCCTGTGAGCTGATGCCCAAAAGTTATGCAGACTTTTCTTGATCTTCTTTACGTTTTTCAGAGGCGTCTTGTGCTTCTGCAACAAAATCTTCCACTGTTTCTTTTAAGGTTTCTACCTTGCTCATAACGCAATCTTTTACGTCCATGCCGCGACTAAGTAAGTTAGCTGCTGCGGGGCGTAAGCCATTGCTTGCCATTGTTTCTTTTGCAAGAGCGCCAAGTATGGCACCGCCAAGAAATACTAAACCAAATTTAAGCAAACCGTTCATGCTGTTCTCCTTTGTATATGCACGAAAAACATCGTGCGTTGGTGTTTACAAAACCTATATAACCTTTGAGAAGTAATTTGCAAGTTTTTTTTAATTAATAAAAGTAGATATTGAATCTAGCTTTCAAAGTAGTATGCTTTTTGAGAAAGCTTTTTCTAGAAGGTATTTTGAATTTCGTTATTAATACACAAAAAATACAAATCATAAAAATTTTTATATGTCTAATTGCCTTGTATTACAGCTAAAAATAAGCAGTAAAGCTTTGTTGACTTTGCTTATTGTGAATTTGATTAGCATTATTAATGCCCACCTGTGTAACAAATTGCTTTATATCTGTCAAAAAAAATGAGCACAGGCAAAAAAATGTCTGTGCTCATGGCGTGATGAAGATGGCAAACAGCGTATTTATGGTGATCGCTGCTATACCCTGATAAGGACAGCTTGTTAGATGTCTTTGCCTACAAATCGAATAAGGCGCACCAACTGATTGGTAAAGCCTGCTTCGTTGTCGTACCAAACAATAGCTTTCACAAGATGTTTTTCGCTAACCATGGTACACAAAGAGTCTACAACTCCACCATAAATACTGCCAGCATAGTCTACGGAAACCAGTGGCTCTTCGCTATAGCCTAGGTGGTTTTTCATATATGTTTCACTGGCTTGCTTAAAGACAGCATTAACTTCTTCTATTGTGCAGGCTTTTCTTACTTCGCAGGTTACGTCAACCAAGGAGACGTTAGGAGTGGGTACCCGAACAGCCATGCCACCAAGCTTGCCAGTAAGTTCAGGTAAGACTAAGGATAAAGCTTTGGCGGCACCAGTGCTGGTAGGTACCATGGACACGGCAGCCGCACGACCGCGACGTATGTCTTTATGGGTACCGTCCACAAGGCGTTGACTCATGGTGTAAGAGTGAATGGTGTTTACAAGGCCATGAAGAATTTCAAAGTTTTCGTGCAGTACCTTGGTAGCAGGTGCTAAACAGTTTGTAGTACACGAAGCAGCAGAAATAATTTTATATTCCGGTTTATACATGGCTTCGTTAACGCCCATAACAAGAGTTACATCAGGGTCTTTGGAAGGAGCAGAAAGCACAACTTTTTTGGCGCCACATGTCAGGTGTTCGCTAAGTTCGGCATGGGTACGCACAGCACCGGAAGTTTCGGCCACAAGGTCTACACCATAGGCTGACCATTCCCAAGAGCCCAAAGCACATCGGGTTACGGGAATATGTGTGCCATTAATAATAATACCCTTATCATCGTGTCCTACTTGTCCGGCATAAGTGCCATGGGTAGAATCGTATTTAAATAAATACGCTAAATGTTCGTTGCTTGCACGGGCATTGATAACACCCACGCGAATATCTTGATCTTGTGCGAGTAAACGTACTAAGTAGCGTCCAATACGGCCAAAGCCGTTAATACCGATGGTCAGTGACATGTGTTCTCCTAAAAAATGTATTACTGTAAGAGCCTCAGTAGGTATGAAGATGCTTGCACATCTATTAAGGTGTGAGGCTGTCCTTGCTTATAGTACAAATGCGGCGCCATAAAACGCCGCATTATGTGTTCTAAGTCTATTTGATATGTGCTTAGATTTTACCAGAAGAGCCCATAACATTTTTAATTTTATGCGCTACCATATCTTTTACAGCAGTGCGTGCAGGGCTTAAATAACTGCGGGGGTCAAATTGTTCAGGGCTATCCTTGAAGAATTTACGAATATGAGCCGTCATGGCCAATCGAATGTCGGTATCTACATTGATTTTACATACTCCAGAGGTAGCAGCCTTACGCAACATATCTTCGGGCACACCCTTGGCGCCGCCTACGGCTCCACCATAATCGTTACACATGGCAACAAATTCTTCTGGTACAGAAGAAGCGCCGTGTAATACAAGGGGGTATTTAGGAAGCAAGGCAGAAATTTTTTCAAGGCGCTCGAAGTCTAATTGGGCTTCTCCCTTGAATTTGTAGGCGCCGTGGCTAGTGCCAATGGCAATGGCTAAGGAGTCGCAACCTGTACGCTGCACAAATTCTACGGCTTCGTCAGGTTCGGTGAAAACGTGAACGTCGGAAGAAACATGTTCTTCAATACCTGCTAATTTGCCCAACTCTGCTTCTACCCAAACGCCTTTATCATGGGCATACTCTACTACTTTTTTGGTGATAGCTATGTTTTCCTCAAAGGAGAGGTGCGAACCGTCAATCATGACAGAAGTAAAACCACCATCTATGCAATCTTTGCACATTTCAAAACTAGGGCCATGGTCTAAATGAATAACCACAGGTACATCGTCTTCTAAAAGGGCAGCTTCCACAAGTTTCATAATGTATTTTTGTCCGGCATATTTGCGAGCGCCAGCAGAAACTTGTAGGATAACAGGAGATTTTTCTTGGGCTGCGGCTTGCATGATACCTTGAATAATTTCCATATTGTTAACGTTAAAACCGCCGATGGCGTAACCTTCAGCGTAGGCACGAGCAAACATGTCATGTGGTCCTATAAGCGGCATAAGAGCTCCTTTTCTTAAGAATATGTGTAATGCATTAAATCACTACACCCATACTGCAAATTAAAAGAAATAGAAAGGGGAAAATGTAAGAAATTTTGTGCTTAATGAGGTAAAAAAATGAAGGGTGCGTTTTAAATGAAAAATATCGGAAGTATGCATAAGCATGTTTTTCTTCTTTGTTATTTCATTTTTCTTGACTCTATTTTCACATTGACAAAGGGGGATATGTTATGTACATAGCCCTGTGCACAATAAGAGCACTCGGAGGTAGTATGGCCAAAGAAGGTGCCATTGAAGTGGATGGCGTGGTGCAAGAAGCACTGCCCAATGCCATGTTTAAAGTTGAATTGGAAAATGGACATGTAGTTCTTGCCCATATTTCTGGAAAGATGCGTAAATTTTATATTCGTATTCTCCCCGGCGATAAGGTAAAGGTGGAGCTTTCCCCTTATGACCTTACACGTGGGCGCATAACGTATCGTATGAAATAATTTTTGCAGTAATTCCCGTGGGAAAATGCGAAAAAGTGTTCCGAAATTCTGTTTAAGGCAGAATTTTAGAACACTTTTTTTGTTTACTAATGAAACGTTTTTTAAACTGCAAAGAAAAGGCGCCAAAGGCCAAGACATGCCATAGCCATAAAGCCCGCCACCACATCATCAAGCATAATTCCAAAGCCTCCGCGCATCCAGTGCTCAGAAGCATTGACCGGCCACGGCTTTACAATGTCGAAAAAGCGAAAAAAGATAAAGGCAAGTAAAAGCTCTGTGGGGCTTATTTTGCTAAAGGGCAAAAGCACCAGCCATAAACCAATAAATTCATCAATGACAATTTGCGAGGGGTCTTTGCAAGATAGCAGATACTCTGCGCGGGTGCTGGCTAAAGCTCCGAGGAGAAAAAGAGCACATAGAACAAATATGCGCCCCATAAAAGGCATAGGCATAAACCAAATAGGTGCAAACAGGGTGGCAATCAATGTTCCCCATGTGCCGGGAGCCATTGGCGCAAGACCTGCTACACCCACACGGCAAAAAAGCAGACATGCGCTATCTAAAAAAGAAAGCCCTGCGGGGAAACAATGTGAGAGTGCGCTATGACGCATGCTTTTTACTCTTGCTCAAAGGCATATGTGCCGATGCCTACCATTCGCTTGTTGACGTCAAGGGCCTTTACGACATATTGATAAATGCGACCATTGTCGGCCACTGAGGGGCATGGTCCTGAGTAATATCGAGTGAGTGCGCCTTCGGGAATACTGGCTGTGCTTTCACCATCATGCTCGTGGGTACCGCCACCGTGCATGCGTTTAGAATCTGCCGTATCTTCAAGAATAACTTCTAGCACTTCCACATCTTGAGGAAGGCCAGTGATGTTAATTTCAGGTGAAATGCGTGAGCAGCGATGTCTGGAACTTAAGTCTATGGAAACATCTAAATCTCTAGGTGTTGCGGGGCTGGTTGGTTCTGGCTGTTGAAATCCGCAAGCGGATAAAAAAAGGGTTGCACATACGGTTAATGGCAAAAGGCGGCGCATAGTATTCTCCTTGAACAAGATGCGCCAACATAAACCAGACTTATAGAAATGGCAATACGCTATTTGTAAGGTAAAAAAGGAGTTTTTTATGACAATGCTTTCTCAGCGTGTAGCAGGATATATGAAAAATGCGTCGTGGATTCGTCGCATGTTTGAAGCCGGAGCGCAGCTAAAAGGGGAATTTGGTGCTGAAAATGTGTATGATTTTAGTCTTGGTAACCCCGATTTGCCGCCACCTCCTGCCGTAGCTGATGGTCTGCGCTCTTTGGCAGATAAAGCCCACGAACCATTTTCTTTTGGCTATATGCCCAATGGGGGCTATGCTTGGGCCAAAGAAATGTTGGCTGCCCACGAAAGCAAAGAGCAAGGCATAGCCTTAAGCGCAGAACATGTTATGCTTTCTTGCGGTGCTGCCGGTGGATTGAATGCTTTTTTCCGTTCTGTGCTCAATGAAGGCGAAGAAGTGTTGGCCTTTGCTCCCTATTTTGTAGAATATGGTTTTTATGCAGAAAATCACGGGGGTACTTTTAAGGCTATTCCTACAAAGGCTGATACCTTTACCCCTGATTTAGATGCGCTCGAAAAGGGTATTAGTGCAAAAACACGTGTGCTTATAGTGAATTCACCTAACAATCCTACAGGTGTTGTATATAGTAAAGAGCAATTGCAAGGCGTGGTGGATGTGCTAACTCGTTGCTCAGAAAAATTCGGTAAACCCATATGGCTTTTAGCTGATGAGCCGTATCGTTTTCTTGCTTTTGATGTAGAAGTGCCTTCTGTGCTTCCTCTATATAAGCACGCTGTGGTGGTATCTTCCTTTTCAAAAAATCTTTCCTTACCCGGCGAGCGCTTGGGCTATGTGCTTATTTCACCACTGCTAGAAGAAGGCCCAGAGCTAATGGGAGCACTCACCCTGTGCAATCGTATTCTTGGCTATGTAAATCCGCCTGTGGTGGGGCAACATCTTATGGCTGCGGCCTTGGGTTCGCAAGTAGATGTTTCTGTATATAAAGCTCGCCGTGATGCCATGGCTGAGGTGTTAAGTGCCGCCGGTTATGAATTTCAATTGCCGGCCGGAGCTTTTTATTTCTTCCCTAAAGCACCTGGTGGGGATGATGTGGCTTTTGTGCAAAAGCTTTTTGAGCAAAAGGTCTTGGCTGTGCCCGGTACAGGTTTTGGTTGCCCAGGGCATTTCCGTTTAACATTTTGTGTAGATGAGAGTGTGATTAGGGGGAGTGCTCAGGCTTTTACCAAAGCTTTATAGGGCGTTGAAAAAGGAGTGTTTGCATCGTCAGAGATCTTTTTTCCTCACGGCATGGACCAGAAGAGTCCTATGCCGCAAGCAAAAAAGCTCTCTTCCTTGCACTCACCCCTTTTTGAACGCCCTATGGCTTGTGAAGTTGAAAAAGCACAGTTCGCTGAAAATGGGCAATCTACTTCGTCAGACTTGTTTTTTGCTTTGGTC
>CAZBDD010000070.1:0-7070 GCA_964490475.1 uncultured Desulfovibrionaceae bacterium | reverse complement strand
GTTACGCCTGTATATACAAGGTTACGCTGTAAAAGCATATAGTGCTGACTCATAAGGGGAATGACCACAGCAGGATATTCTGACCCTTGAGACTTATGGATGGAAATGGCATAAGCGAGTACAATTTCGTCTAATTCATCAAAATCATAGGGGACATTGCGTTCATCGTACCGCACTGTGAGGCATCGTTCTTTGGTATCAAGAAGAATAATGCGGCCAATATCTCCATTAAAAACATCTTTGTCGTAATTATTACGAATTTGCATGACTTTGTCATGACAGTAAAAAGTTTTTTCACCGCGTTGAATTTTTGAACCTTTTTCAAAGATGAGTGCTTCTTGTAAAAGCTTATTCATATTTTCTGCGCCTACAGCTCCCTTATGCATGGGGGTAAGAACTTGAATGTCTTCAAGGCTATGCAGAGAGAAGCGGCGCGGAATATGGTTTTTAACCAAATCTATCACCATGGCTGCGGCTTTTTCAGGATCGTTTTGACGAATGAAGTAAAAATCTGTGAGACGCTCTTTGTTAGATTCCAGACATGGAACCTCCCCATGATTGATAAGATGCGCATTACGAATGATTTCGCTTTGCGCTGATTGACGAAAAATTTCTGTAAGTTCTACCACAGGCATACTTTGCGAAGCAATAATATCTTTCAAGACATTGCCTGGGCCCACTGATGGTAATTGATACACATCGCCTACGAAAATAAGTGTGGCTCCAAGGGGGGCAGCTTTTAAAAGATGATAGAAAAGCATGGTGTCCATCATGGAGGCTTCATCAACAATAAGTAAGGAACAGGCTAAGGGATTATTTTCATTACGTGCAAAACCATCTTCGCTGGGATTATATTCTAACAGGCGATGTATGGTTTTAGATTCTCTTTTGGTGGCTTCAGCCATGCGTTTGGCGGCGCGTCCTGTGGGGGCGGCTAAAAGAATTTTGGCACGTACAGAGTGGAAAAGCTGAATAATAGCGTTAATAATGGTGGTTTTTCCTGTGCCTGGCCCCCCTGTAAGAACCATGACTTTAGACTGGGCTGCGGTAAAAATAGCTTGTTCTTGTTCTGGTGCAAGACATATGGATAAATTTTCTAAGACATTTTGAACTAAGGCGGTGGGATTATCAAAACGTACAGACTTTGGAGAATGTATTAAACGTTTTAAATAAAATGCTATTTTACTTTCATAATGATGATATCGAGTAAGAAAAATACCCACTTCATCGTGCATTTCTTCGTAAACTATACGTTCTTGACTTTGCATGCTTTCCACAGCATCTTCTACCATGGCATAGGTGATTTCTAACGCTTCTGAAGTCATGGCTACTAATTTTTCTTTAGGCATATACACATGACCATCGTCAGTACATTTAGCCAAGGTATAGAGTAAGCCTGCTTCTGCACGTAAGGGATTATCTAAGTCAAAACCTAATTTTTGCGCTGCCTTATCAGCAGACACAAAACCTACCCCGCGAATATCCATGGCCATACGGTAAGGGTTTTCTTTTACAATATCAATGGCTTTTGGTCCATAGTGTTTATAAATGCGTATGGCATAATTTGCGGTGATGCCATGGGGCTGTAAAAAAATCATTAATTCGCGTATACCGCGGTGCTCTGCCCAGCCTTTAATGATACCATCGTATTTTTTTTTGCTAATGCCTTTTATTTTTAAAAGTTTTTCAGGTGTTTCATCTAATACTTCTATGGTATTGATGCCAAAGGTATCTACAATACGTCCAGCCATGGCAGGGCCTACACCTTTAAGCAAACCAGACCCTAAATAGAGTCGAATACCTTCGGTGGAAGCGGGCATAACTTCCTCAAAGCTTTCCATTTGTAACTGACGACCAAATCGCGCATTATTTACCCATTTGCCAGCCATCTTTAATTGTACGCCGGCTTGTGGTTCATGTATATGCCCAACAACCGTAACAATATCTTTGGATTTAACAGGTAACACGCGCAAAACAGTATAACCATTTTCTGCATTGTGAAAAACAATGCGTTCCACAGAAGCCGTGATCTCCACTAAAGTGTTGGTGGCATCTAAAAGGGGCATATCCATAATATATTCCGTAGTCGGCTAGTGCTGTTTGTTAGAACTTGGTATGTTTTGCATATTCTTGGCATAAAGATAAATAACTTGATGTAAGCGTTGAAGATTAAAAGGTTTAGAAATATAATCTTGCATGCCTTCACCTATACCGAGATCTTTCATTTCTTGCACGCTATGCGCAGACATGGCAATAATAGGCAAGTCTTTAAACTTTGGGTTTTCCCGCAATTTTTGGGTAGCTTCATGGCCGTTCATGCGCGGCATTTCTATATCCATAAGAATGATGTCGAATTCACTGTTGCTTACAAGCTGTAGAACTTGCTCACCATGGGCGGCTACCGTAACTTCACAGCCTAAAGAGCTTAAGGCTTCTAGAGCAATAATTACATTTATATCATTATCTTCTGCAAGCAGAACACGTGTGCCAGAAACTTGCGTATTGGCTGTTTCGTGAAGGGGGGCTTCAAGAACATGTGGCTGATTTTTTGCTATAGAAAAGGGTAGAGTGCATGTAAAAACAGAACCTTCTTTGATTTTGCTCTGTACAGAAATATGCCCATTCATAAGCTGTACGAGACCTTGCACTACAGGCAAGCCAATGCCCGTGCCGCCATGTTTACGGGTAAAAGATGCATCTCCAAGATAGAAAAGATCAAACAGAACAGCAATTTGCTCTTCACTAATACCAATGCCAGTATCTTTAAGTGTGAGTGTTAAGGTGCCGTTTTCTTCTTGTGATATGTTTTCCCATGCAATAGTAAGAGAAACGCTACCATGGTCTGTAAATTTTATGGCATTATACGCTAAATTCTGGACTATTTGCATAAAACGTAAAGAGTCGCCCATAAGGTATGGAGGAACATTTTCTGCTATATAAAAAGAAGCGTCTAACCGTTTAGCCTGTGCTTCTTGCAGGAAATTCTCTTTAAATGTTGCAAGGGTGCTGTGCAGATGGAAAGGAGCATTTTCCAGATCCATTTTTCCTGCCTCGATTTTAGAAAAATCTAGTATATTATTGATAATATTAAGTAAGGAGCGCGACAAAAACTTTATTTTTTCTAAATAATTCCCCACTGCTGGGCTAATGTTTTTCTTTTCGGCCATACGGCACATGCCTTCTATGCCATTAACAGGGGTGCGAAGCTCATGACTCATATTAGCAAGAAAACGAGACTTTGCGTGAAATGTTTCGCGCTCTAGTATTTGTTTTTTTTGAAGTGCCAATGATTCAGAAATATCAATAAACATTACAATATGTGCATCTTGCACATTTCCCCAGTCCAGCGCACTTTCGATGAGCGTAAAATCTGTAGAAAATTTTTCATTGCGGTGAATCCATACTTTAGGGGGTTTGTTGTCTTTATATTCACCCATGCTACAAAAGGGGCAAGGTTCGTTAAAATCGTACAATATTTCATAACATTTTTTACTTCGAAAACTTTCTGGTCGAATGAGCTCTTTTCCTGCTTTGTTAAGAAAAATAAATTCATATTTTTCGGGGTTAACAATATATAATGGGATAGGAAAGGTATTTAAAATTTTGTGGGTTTCTTCTTCTTCTTCCAACATAATGTGTCGAACTCTAAAGTGCTCCATGGCACCTTGAATTAAATAACCCAATGTTTCTACAGTTTCCAAACGGTCAGATGCCCATGAGTCTATTTCTTTATCTGTATCAACACCTAAAAAACCTATACATTTGCCCTTATCAAAAAGGGGCATAGTAAGCAGGCTAAATATATTATGCGCTTGTAATTGTTCTCTTCGGAAAGTATCTTTTTCCTTGCTTATATCGTCAATGACAATGGCGTGCCCTTGTAAGAAGTCTAGCTTTGGATCATCTGCTTTTAAAAGAAAATCAAAGTTAATATTTTGAAGATTTTCCTTTTTTTCTGGTGCATTGGGATCTTTGTTCCAAATATAGTCGCAACTCCAATAGGGATTTGTATAGCGTGTAATGATAACACGACTGGCATGAAGTGCTTCGCCAATGTCAGCAAGAATCGTTTCAAAAAAAGCTTTTTCAGTGGGCAATGCCATCATATTTTTAGCAATTTTCAAAAATAATGTAGTAAAATCATTCTCTGTGTTTTTATGCCATGCCTTGCTATTCATAGGGGCCTCAATAGAATTTTTTTAATGAAAGTACTAAAAATATTTACACAGTTTGTTGCATTGACTTTTTTTGCCAAGCAGTAAAAGAGAAATCTTTTTCAATAAAAGAATGAATAGTTTGTTGTAAGTCTTCGGGAATAAAAGGTTTAGTGATGTGATCTTGCATTCCTGCTTCAAGACTTCTCTCAAAATCTTGTGTCATAGCATGGGCAGACATGGCCAGAATGGGAATATGGTCATAATGTCTAAGGGCACGTATTCTGCGCGTGGTTTCTAAGCCGTCTAAAACCGGCATTTGAATGTCCATAAGAATAATGTCGAAAGAATTTTCTTTTAATTTTTCTAAAGCTAGTAAACCATTTTCAGCTGCTTCTACCACGCAGCCATAACTTTCTAACACTTCACGGGCTATAAGTATATTTATCTCATTATCTTCTACCAAAAGTACATTAATTCCGCTAATATCATGCGTGTTTTTAGCATCTTCAACGGAATTTTCTTCTTTATTACCAAAGTCAAATTCACAAGCCATGGTAAAGGGTAAAATGCATGTAAAAGTACTGCCTTGCCCCAAAACGCTATGCACGTGTAATTCGCCATTCATAAGTTCTACAAAGCGTTTAACAATGCTTAAGCCAAGGCCCGTACCTCCATATTGCCGCGTAGTGGAGCTGTCTACCTGTGTAAATTCTGAAAAAAGTTTTTCAATTCTATCTTCTGGAATGCCTATGCCTGTATCTTGCACTTCAATACACAACCAAGCGCATTTTTCGCCACAAGAATGCTGCATATGTACCGAAGGTGCATGTATAGAAATAGCAATGTTTACATGGCCTTTTGGTGTAAACTTTATGGCATTGTTAGTAAGATTTATGATGATTTGTGATAGGCGCAAAGAATCGCCCATCAGCATGTGGGGAACGCTTTTGTCTATGGAAACATCTAAAAGAAGTCCCTTATTTTCAGCTGCCAATTGCAAAATGGCTTGAACCCCGTGCACCACATCAGCGAGTTTAAAAAGACGTGATTCAAATTTGATATTGCCTGCGTCTATGTCTGAAATATTTAATGTTTCATTGATAACACTTAGTAAATTGTCAGAGGATAATTTTATTTTATCAAGATATTCTTTTATGTGCGGATCAATGTTTGCTTGGCTAGCCAAATGCGTTAAGCCCACAATACCATTAAGTGGTGTTCGCAATTCATGGCTCATATTAGCAAGAAAATGCCCCTTTGCCACATTCGCTTCTTGTTCTAATACATGGCTACGTTGTATGGCTAAGGTCTCGGTAATATCTAAAGCCAATGAGAAACGACAGTGTTCTTTTTTCTCCCATGTAATGCAACTATCAATAATTTGGAAGTCTCGCTCAAGAAGAGGATTGTGGTGATACCAAATATACGGCGTACCGTCGGTTAAAAGTCGCTTATTTGTACAAAATGGGCAGGGACTATCAAGGCTTTGAAATATTTTATGGCATCGCTCTTGGAGTACATCAGAGGTGCAAAAATTTTGATAGATAATTTTGTTACAAAACAAAACGGAGTAGTCATCCATATCTGAAACATAGATAGGCATGGGGATAATATCAAAAAGTGTACGCAGCTGTACTCTTTTTTCAAGCACTGTTTGTCGTGTCTTAAAATATCCGTAAGCAGAGTTTATAAAAACCCCAAGGGCAACGACAGTATTTAAGAGCGAGGTAGACCACTGGGGAATGTGATAGCATTGGTCAAGTCCAAACATACCAATTACTTGCCCTTCATAATATAGCGGCACTGTAATAAGGGCTCGTATGTTTTGTCTTAAGAGAATGTCTCTTTGTTCGCCGTGTTCTATTTGAGTGGTGTCATTGCACAAAATGGCTTCCCCATGAAGCATATTGTGCAGCATATTATCATTGCCAAGCTCTCGAATATCAATGTCTTGTAAGCTGGCAATTTCTGCTGAAATATTTTCTCCTGTCCATTCGAAAGCATTAAACCAATGATGTTTTCCACGTCGATAAAAAATATACACACGGCTAACTTCAAGCGTTTCTCCGATGTCTGCTAACACGTCTTGTAAAAAACTGTCGTTTTGCTGTCTGTTAAACATGAGCGTAGAAACACGTGTGAACAGTTCAATATATTTAATTTTATTTAGCGGAGGTTGTTTTTCATCGCAAGAAGGCATGGAAGAAGAAATAAAATTATTCATATGTATTTCCTACAAAACAGTAATAGAAAAAGCGGTATGCTACTCTGCGTGCTCATTCAATGGGAAAAGCAGTTAAATACTACCATTTTTGTGGTATATGTCAAGTTATCGCTAACGAAGTTGTTATGTTTTTGCTATTTTAAAAATATGGCGAAGGTGTATGTTTTCTTTGTGAAATGAGCATGTTATATTTTTAGCGCAAGCTGTGTAGAAAAATGTGTAAAAAGATTAATTTTTTGCTCAATAGAGCCAGTCAAAAGAGAAGGCCTCCGCGCAATGAATTGTGCAGCAGTCTTAATAGACGTAATAAGAATAAAAAAGCAATAAAAATGAGATACATTGTCCTAACAATGTGTTAAGTTGTTTAAAATTATATATTTTGCTTTCAAAATTTTTGTTCTTAAGTTGCTGTATTAGGTGTTTACGAAAGTAAGAAAAAAGTATACGTTAGCTAGTCTATAGGTAAGGACTATGTACACGTGTTTTTTTACCATGCTGTTTTGTAATTTTTTTAAATGAATATGGTAAAAAAATATGGTATTTAGAGTAAAACTTCAAAAAATATCACTGTATTAATGTTGTGTGTATGAAACACAGGATTTTTATTCTTTGGGGTAAAATGTCTTTCATGAACAATCACCGTAAAAACACAAAAAGCTCATTAAGATAAGCGAAAAGGATTATGCAAA
>CAZBDD010000069.1:0-7072 GCA_964490475.1 uncultured Desulfovibrionaceae bacterium | reverse complement strand
GATATTGCTTTTGTAGCACTGCCAACAAGGGAAAGGTGAGAATAAGATCTCCCATACGCTGCATTTGTAAAATAAGTATAGGTTTTGACATGATATTACTTATCGGTTGCCGTATATTTGTTGCATATATTTAAGAAGAGTTTGTACTCTATGAGCCCAAGTATGCTCAGCAAGAATGCGACGCCTGGCGGCGTGAGTGATGGTTTCTCTTTCTTTAGAGTGCGCAAGATAGTAGCGTACTAAATCAGGGATTTCCTCTTGTTCTTTATAAGAAACTATTTCTTTATGCGGCTCTAACAAGTTATCCATTTGCTCACGCCAGTCAGTAAGAACAAAACCATTACAGGCAGGAGCATCAAAAATACGTTGATTTACTGCCCCTTTCATTTGCTTGCTCGTACAATTGAAATTGATAGCTGAAAGAGGATAAAAAGCATGCAATTCACTATAGTAGTTAAGCTCTGGATGATAGTCAAATTGCTCTATTTTTTTAGAAAAAAGAATTTTCCATCCATTATCTCCCACCAATAATGGTGAAAAAGGGAGTATTTTTTCTACACAACTGGCACGGTAAATACGTGTGGCTTCCCATGTTAGGGCGGTTTCGTAGCCAAGCCTTTCTTCATCGTTAGATAAAGCTTGGTACAAAGCGTATTCCCTGGGCGCATTTTGAGCCAAAAATTCTGTAATTGAACGGTCGGAGCACAAGCTAAAGTTATAGGCAACTTCTTGAAAGTTTTTTAATATAACAGGAGGAAGAGGCATTTGTTCCAGTCTTTTTTGAACTTTATACAACATTGAGTTGCCAACAAATGAAATGTCTCTTTTCCAAGCGGGTTTTCCTTTCGTATTAGGAGAAAATAAATCAGGGTTAGTGCCTAGCGGCAAATAAAAAACATGGGGAAAGCCAAGTTTTTTTAAGGAGGCAATATTGTCACTATCCCAAGTAAAAAGTGTTACCCATGGGCTTTTTAAATTTTGATAGCTGTGTACTATAAGATGAGGGTTGTCTACAAACCATGAAGCCAGCGGCAATTGTAATTGTTCCAATAAATCCATGAGCACGCCTTCGCGATCAATGCCCAAATGATTAAGAGTTAATAAGCAATCGGGCTGAAATTCAAGAACAGCCGTCAGAAGCATTTTGATAAATTCACTGCTGGCTATGCTTTCGTCAGGCAGAGTTAATAATTTATGTTCGATGCCTAATGTTTGGCAGGCATGGGACAATTCCCCCATAAGAAAGTATTTACTGGTAATAAGTAAAATGCGCGGTTGGGCTTTAGTAAAGCGTGGCTTGCAAACTTTAGCCCAAAAATTTGCTGTGTAGCTGGCTTGTACTTGCTCACGTAAAAAAGAATACCACTCCTTCTGAAAACGCATATAAAAAGGGTGTACAATAGGCGAAAAGGGCAAGCCACCATGCTTTTTTTGCCAATGCGTAAGCTGACGCAAAACTTCATGCTGATCTGGCATATCTAACCAAAGAATCTGCCCTTGCTGCTCAACAGTCAGTGCATTTTTTATGTATTCTTTTACCTTTGTGAGAGCTTGAATATCTGATTCTTTATCAATAATTACTAAAGGGCCGACATAGCTTTTACATAGTTTTTTTAAAGCATATCCAAAACCTATACCCAAAAAAACAGGTATTGTTTGATGAAAATCGACATTTTGAATAGTGCTTTCTTCACGTGCTTTACCGCCTGCCCCAAGCATATGTAATGGGTTTTGCCCCGGGCGCTCCACTACAATGTCAGCATAGGTATCTTTTTCTATATATTGAATGACGTGCATTACTTCTTTCCAGGACTATAGGGTGTACAGATAATTTCATCGTTGATTAATGAAAAAACCACTTGCCTTTGCATGCTTTCCACAAGAATATATGACTGACCAATAGCAATTTCTACACCGGGAAAAACAATACCCATTACAACAATTTTACAATGATGATTGTGCTCTTCATCCAATTGTAATCGAGTCCACAGGGCATCTCGAAGAGTAAGTAATTTATTGTTTTTTTTGCGAATTTTATATAATTTTTTAGTTATATCATTAGTGTTTGGGGGTAAATGCCCTGCAACAGCATTTAGATGATGTAAAGTAACACTTAAACTTTCAAGTTGCGTGTCAATTTTTTCTAACTTTCGTATGTGCTGAGGATTATAGCCCAAAAAAATACGTGTAGGCGTAGCGGCACTATTACCTACATGATCACCTATAAAAACACCTTGGCGACCATGCAAAACGCCGCCTACAAGGCGCCCTTTAATAAGGGCATTACGTCCGACATAAAGAGTGCTGTGCATACAGTTTTTTTCTACAACGACATTACCAAGGCTTTGAATTTCCACCTTTTCAGCAAAGCCCACCCGTACATCTTTTTGCGAGCGTAAAATACATTGTTTTGCGCGGCCTCCGCGTACGCCACCAGCTACTGCAAGGTTTTTACGCGCACGCACCTTGCCACCTTCTACCATGCCAGTAATAAGCACATTGTCACCATGCACTTCAAAGCCTGCGCGCACATCTCCCGCAATGGCGGTGTCACCATTAAAAAGAATATTGCCTGTATGAAAGCACACATCAGAATGTACTTTGAGCACAGGATATACACAAATTTTACCCTTATCATAGGTGACATAGCCCTTGGTGGTTGCCAAAAGGCGATGGGGATTCATTGGGTCAATATAGGTATTTATTCCATGAGGGAAGACATCTTTTTTGAAAAGAAAGCGCGCTTCTTTGTATTTTATTGATGTGGGAGAACGAAACTCAGCTAGCAATTGCCCAGCATAAACATTTTGGACATATCCAAGATTATGAAGAGCATTGACGTTTTTAGGACTTGGCTTAAGCCTGCGTTGACTCACATCTGGGTCAAAATGATGAAATAAATAAAAAGCCAAAGCTTCCTCCCAAAAATGTCATATAAAGCAGGCAATGCAAATCCTTGTAAAAAACTGTAAAAAAGCGTTGCACGTTGACAGTGAAATATTTTTAAAGACGTGTAAATTTATGATTTATATAATTGAGGAAAAAGTTCCTCGCTGTCTAGAGCAATGGTCACAGGCCCCCAATTACAGAGCTGTACATCCATATTAGCGCCAAATATACCCGAAGATACACGCAAAGGGAGGTGGCCGTCAATATCATGAATAATTTGCTGAAAAAGAGTTTTGGCAACGGCAGGCGGCGTAGATTGCAAGAAATCCGGCCTACGCCCTTGTTTACAAGCAGCATAAAGAGTAAATTGAGATACTAGCAAAATTTCTCCACCATAATCGCACACATCTAATTGAAATTTGTCTTGTGTTTCTGGTGTATTACCTGGAAAAATACGCAAGTGTAAAAGTTTATCAATCATAGAAGCCCAAACCTTGCTTTTGGGCAGGTCGGCAGTGTCTTGTCCGCCAAAACCCACAAAAACAAGTAAGCCGCTTTTTATTTTTGCAATATTTTCTTCTTCTACCATCACAGAGGCGTGTTTTACCCTTTGCACCAACAAACGCATATTATTTCTCTTCTTTTTCGTCTTTTATGACAGTCTCTTCTGTAATTTCTACTTCTTTATCTTTTTCATTTTTTTTAGCAAGTTTTTCCATTTCTTTTTCACGCAAAACACGCCGTAAAACTTTGCCAACTATGGTTTTTGGTAAATCATCACAAAATTCAACCGAGCGTGGTACTTTATAGGAAGCCAGTTTATTTCGACACCAAGCGATAATTTCGGTGCGACTTAATGTCATTTTTGGTTTTAAAACAATAAATACCTTGATAATCTCGCCGCGAGTAGCGTCAGGGATACCAACGGCAACGGCTTCTAAAATGGCAGGGTGCTCTAACAAAAGTTCGTCAATTTCACGGGGATATACATTATATCCACCCACAATGACCATATCTTTTTTTCGATCCACTATATGGAAAAACCCTTCTTCATCCATGGTAGCTAAATCACCAGTATATAACCAACCATTACGCAAAGCTGAAGCTGTGGCGTCGGGGCGGTTCCAATATCCATTCATAACTTGTGGGCCGCGTATTACTAATTCCCCCAACTTTCCGGGAGGTAAGGTAAGAGAACCGCCTTCCATATCCACAATGCGCGCATCTGTGCCGGGTAAAGGTAAGCCAATAGAACCAATCTTATGCTTTTCTGAAGATAAAGGACTAAGATGGGTTATAGGCGATGCTTCAGTAAGGCCATAGCCTTCAAGAATGGTTGCTCCTGTCATTTCTTGGAAACGGTGGAAATGTTCCGCTGCCAAAGGTGCTGAGCCAGAAATACACAATTTAATACATTGTAAGTCATACGTGGCAAGATTTTTTTGCTGTAAAAGAGAAGCATAGATGGAAGGCGCCCCCAATAAAACAGAAGGTTTGTGTTTTTTGATAAGGGCAAGTACATCTTGCGGCACATAGCGTGGTAAAGGATATACTGGTGACATAGTTGCAGTGGGGATAATTAATCCCACTGAAAGACCATAAACATGGAAAAAGGGTAAAATGGCAACAAATGAAAGGCTTTTTAGGTGTAAAACTTTAAGAATATTTAATATTTGTAGACAGTTTGTGCCTATGTTTTGGTGAGTGATCATTACCCCTTTAGGAACACCCGTGGTGCCACCAGTGTATTGCAATAAAGCTATGCTCTCTGCTGTAATGGGCTGTTTTGTGCTATATCTTTCTTTATTGGTAAAAAGAGTTTTCCAAGCTATTACATTGGTATCATAAGGAATAAACAGTGTGTTTTTACTGCGTTTTTGCTTAAATTTGTAGAGAAAATTTAAAGGAAAAGAAAGCGCATCGGCAATGGTGGTAATAAGGTATTTTTCTATGGGCAACTGTGTGCGCATAGCATAGATTTTAGGCCAAAGCAAATCTAACATTATAAAATATTTAGAGCCTGAATCGCGCAAATGGTGTACAATTTCCTTTTCCATATATAAAGGATTAATCATAACCACAATACCGCCAGCCTTTAATACACCCCAAAATGCAACAATAGCTTGAGGAATATTGGGTAGCATAATGGCAACTCGATCATTGGGTTGTAATCCCATACGGCGTAAGGAAGCTGCTAAAATTTCAGCCTGTTTTTGCAATTGCTTGTAAGTAATTTTTGTATTTTCAAAAACACAAGCCAAAGTAGAAGGATTTTTTTCTGCCGCCATATCCAAAAAATGAAAAAGAGGCTCTTCAAATAAAGAAATCTCAGGGTCTATCCCTTCAGCATAGTGTTCAATCCAAGGGCGTAGATTTTCTTCTGGAAGAGTAGGGGATTGATCAGTCATGAAGCCTTCTTTTATTTTAATAATCTAAGATAGTTGTATGCCACTAACAAGGGCTACAGCTTTAATACCATGGCCACTACCTGTAAAACCAAGGCCTTCTTCTGTTGTGGCCTTAACATTAACATATTTTACTGGAAGATTGAGTAAATGTGCAAGGTTTTTTTGAATATGAGTTCTTTGTGGGTGAATTTTAGGTTTTTGAGTAATAATGGTCACATCTACATGCTGTATTTGTACATTTTCTTGACGCAACAAACGCAAAACTTCTTGTAACAATACAGCAGAGTCTGCATTGTTAAAGCGCTCTGAAGTATCGGGAAAATGTAAACCTATATCTCCTAGGGCAGCCATTCCCAGCAAAGCATCCATAAGCGCATGTAAAAGTACATCTCCATCAGAATGAGCCAATACCTTTTGCCCACCATCCATAAGTACACCTCCTAACTTTAAAGGACGTTCTTTAGGATCGGGAAGGCTAGCATCTTTTTTTGCAAAGCAGTGCACATCATAGCCAAAGCCAGAACAATATCGAGAGGTGGGCGCATCTTGTAATTTCATAAGATCTTCCGCATGTGTAATTTTACCATTTTGTCCTTCGCCTTCTACCATGGATACAGGTATATGACATTTTTCTAAAAGGCTGGCATCATCAGTAACATCCCATTGCTCTTGTTCAGCTTTTTTATGTGCTTGCTCTAATACGCTGCGCACAAAAGCTTGTGGGGTTTGCACAGAAAAAAGTTCTTTTCGCTCAGGGGTTTTTATAACAATATTTTCTTTAATCTCTTTTATGGTATCCACCACAGGTAAAGCTGGTATAACACCTTGGGCTCCATTTTCAAGAGCCACATATAGCCTATGGGTTAAGGCTATGGAGGCAAAAGGGCGTGCAGAATCATGCACAAGAACATGTGTGCATTGCGGTGGAAGAGCTTGTAGACCAAGACGCACAGAATCTTGCCTACGTAAACCACCGGCTACAACTTTATATTGCACTCCCAAAGATGTCGTGCGTTCCACTTCTTCTAAATATACTTGTTCGTTAATTATGTATTCTTCGGGAAAAACAAAAACAATACCCTTTAAAAGTGGATAGCGACTTTGCGTAAGGGCTGAGTGCATATATAAAGGTATATCATTATAATGTAAGAATTGCTTTGGAAGTCCCTGTGTTTGTGTGCTTAAACGCGTACCAGAACCAGCTGCAAGCAGTAATAACCAAAGACACATATTAGATGAATGTAGAGATGGATTTTGATGGTTACCTTGTTCTTGTGGTGAGTGCTCTCTCTCAGCTTCTTGCACAGTTACATTATGTGTAAAGTGATGGGGGTGCATATTTAAAGATGCAGCATGGGAGGGATCCAAGTTTTCCTGTATCATAGCGGCCTAAAAATAATAATCTGTTAATAAAAAAAACTTCACAGTATTTGGCAAAAATTTTTTACCTAGAACACATGCTATGGAAAATATTTTATCATTACAAGAGCCAGACTATAAGCCGGGTTCTGTCTCCGCCAAAAAGGCGGGAGGCCGTCATTACTCTAGAGGTGCAATTACTCACACCCTCAAGCAACCTACCCGAAAGGTTTGACCGGGCCGGCCACCTTTCCTATTTGGTCTTGCTCCCAGTGGGGCTTGCCTAGCTTATTGTGTCACCACAATAACTGGTGAGCTTTTACCTCACCCTTTCACCCTTACCTCAAAAAGAGGCGGTCTGCTCTCTGTTGCGCTTGCCGAGGGTCGCCCCCCCTGGGAATTACCCAGCACTGTGC
>CAZBDD010000068.1:0-7105 GCA_964490475.1 uncultured Desulfovibrionaceae bacterium | reverse complement strand
TAGCGTTTTATAAAAGTCTCTGGTTGGTTTCGCCACAC
Source organism: uncultured Desulfovibrionaceae bacterium (assembly GCA_964490475.1). Taxonomy (GTDB): domain Bacteria; phylum Desulfobacterota; class Desulfovibrionia; order Desulfovibrionales; family Desulfovibrionaceae; genus CAYJAD01. The sequence continues at coordinate 7,067 of CAZBDD010000068.1, read as the reverse complement.
ACCACCTGGACATAGAGAGTTGACACGTATGTCAGGCGCCAGCACTGTAGAAAGCCAGCGTGTCATTTGTAAAAGGGCTCCCTTGGATGCTGCATAGGCAGCGGGATTTCCCATAGGGGTGTCATCGTAAAGCGACATGTCTGGCCCCAAAACAGCATATATAGATCCGATATTTATAATGCTTCCTTGCCCGTTTTTTCTAAGATAAGGGGCTGCTTCCCTACAAAGCGTAAATGGAGCTGTCATGTTTACTTCGCAAGCTTTACGCCATGTTTGTGTACTTTGAGCTTCAAAGTTTGTTACCCACCCATCTAGATTGCTTGTTCCTACAAAACCGGCATTGTTGATTAGAATGTCTAAGCGTCCAAAAGCCTCGTATACTTGTTTTGGTAACGCATGTGTTTTTGCATCGTTTGCTAAATCACAGGCAAATGGGATTGTTTTTGTTGAACCCTCCTGCGCTAGTTCGATGCAGAAATCTTGGCATTTTTGAGCGTCAATATCTACTATGGCGACATTTGCACCTTGTGAAATAAGACTTCTTGCAAAGGCCTTACCAATGCATCCAGTAGCCCCAGTAAGTAGAACGGTTTTGTTTTGTAGATTTAGCATTTTTTACCCTAATAAATCATTTTTGGAGTGCGTTAGTAAAAACTCAGCAAACGAAAAGTCTAGTGCATCATCTATGTCAATTGCTCGCTCTCGAGGCAAAATTACATGTCTTACACGTCCTTCTAAGAGAGGTTTGTTTGAAAAAATGTACTCTGGGCGAACAACATATGCAGCTGTAGTCATATCAAATATTTTAGGTGCGTCTTGGCGGCGTGCAATATTACTTGGCATGACTAACGATATGTTACCGTTGGTATTTTCGTATATCATATTAAACATGGGATGGCGCTGTGCAGATGTGCTTGTAACTACAGCATCGCAAGGATAGGTTATGTATGTGTCTATACAGTTGTCAACATCTTTAACGCTACGTAAGGGAGCTGTACATGGGAGTGAAAGAAAGATGTCACATGGGCCGCCATCTTTAGTATTGCCGATGGCTTGTAAAGCATGCACCCAGGCTAAGTGTTCTGCACAATTGTCAGATGCCAGTTCTTTAGGACGCATAAAAGGAACTTCAGCTCCCCAGTCCTTAGCAATTTGTGCAATTTCTTCATCGTCTGTAGATACTATAATACGGGACACTCTTGAAACTTGTTTTGCTGTTTCAATGGAATGTGCGATGAGGGGTTTGCCTGCTAGAGGAAGGATATTTTTTCGCGGCAAACCTTTGGAGCCCCCTCGGGCAAAAATGAAAGCATATACTACATGCTGTCGTTCCATATCCATATTTTTCCTTCTATAGCTTTTTCAATTGCAGTTATGTAATTCACAATCTCAAGGCCTTGATTGTAAGAGCATGCATTTGTTGTGTTGTCCGACAACAAAGCTGTCATTTGGGTTTTATATGTTGTATTACGGTCTACAATAAATTTCTGAATAGTGCTATTTTGAGTAATCTCGTGAGTAATGAGATTGAAATGAATATTATCATTTTCACACACAAACACGATATCTCTACGAGCAGGGTTTTGTAAATAATCTAAGTGGATGATTACTTGCGGACAGTGTGCATGCTCGGCTAAAATACTAATACAATCATCGCTGTTAATTTCTAATTCAGATACTTTTCCTCCAAGAGCAGTTACACGTTTCCATTTGCCGCCAAAAAAACAAGCTAGGTCTAGTTCGTGTGAAAGGTCACGCAATACTCCTCCTCCTTGCTCTTTATGGGCAGAATAGCTTTGACTGTAATCTTGTGACGGTCTCCATGAGGGTAAATACTGTCCAACATGCATCTGCATAGCCAAGAGTTTTTTGTTTTGTAAGATTTTTTTTAATTCGTTTATGGCTGGGTGAAAGCGTAAGTTATATGCAACAAATATGTCTTTAGTTTTTATGGCAGTTGTATGCGAAATAGTTTTTTCTAGAGAAGAAAAAAGCGGTTTTTCGATTAATATTTTTTTAATTGCAATTGAATTAAGTTCTTGTAAGTTGCTGGCATGTAGATAGGTGGGGGTTGCTATGATTGCAAGTGTAAATTTTTTATTTTTAGGTATTTCTGCAAGTTTACTTACTGTTGTAAATGGTAAATTTTTTTGACTGCTTATAGCAACAATTGTAGCTCCAAGGTCATGTGCAATTTGAGCATGACGCATTCCTATGGATCCACATCCATAAATAAGAATTTGAGGGGGTAACATATAATTATCCTAACTTGCGGTGAATGAAATGATGCTAGCATATTAATGACTCCTGCACAATTCATTGTGCGGAGGCTTTTGGAGTTTTGGCACAAGTCAATACGATCAAAAATCAAGAGTAAGGGAAGCTTTGTTTTTCTGTTAATTGATTGATTTTTATATTTTTTCATTTTGAGTCTGTTAAGGTTGCACTTCTAAAAGTATACTCTGGCTTTGCCCCAAGTCGTCTAAAGCATAGATGTGATGCTTTCCTACTTTCATGGGCCAGAAAAAAGGTTTGCTGGGGCTACTACTTCCCACATATTCTTGGTTAACAAACCAAAAAATTGTAGTGGCGTGAGCCGTGCTAGTGGCAGAAAAAGGCAAGGTGTTAACGTGTTGCGCGGCCGCATGATACACAATGTTCTTTTGTGGGCTTTGAATAAGTAAACTATTTATTTCCCATGGTTCTTCCATTAAATGCGGACAAGGTTGAGCCAAGGCGGGGGGAAGGGGCTTATGAAGACCAGCTTGACTGAAAAGTTGGTAAAGGCGAGAAGGCCAAAACTCCCATACCACTTCCTTGGCGCCTTCTTCAGGCCCACAGAGGCGTAAACCTGTTTTGGGGTCAATCCATATTTTTCTATAAATTCCAGAGTTTTTTATGGGAGAACGCCCAGGAATGAACCATGTATGGGTTTTTTCTGTACATAGCTCTGTTTGCACATCTCCTGTATCTCTGCATACTTCTAAGCGTATTAATTTGCTTTGTTTATGCTTTGTTCCAAGAATGTCTTGGAGATTTTCTTGCCACAAAAGGCCGCTAGCCACTTGCTTAAAGAGTGGCACAGCTACGCGACTTCCCACAAGCATAGGGTTAGAGCTATTATCAAAATTTCCTAGCCAAATGGCTAATACATAAGGGCCAATCATACCCACAGTCCATGCATCACGTAGGCCGTTGGAGGTACCTGTTTTATAATAAACAGGGAAGTTTTTTTGCGCATGGCTTCCGCTATTGAGCGGGCTTTGCAACATGTATATTGTAGCTAGTGCTGCTTCAGAAGACAGAAGAGGTATGGTATTGTTGTGGGGAGCATCCTTGGTAAAGCGTAAAGGCTGCCAAATGCCGCCATTGGCAAGCATAGCATATAATGCTGTTAAGTCGCGCATGCGCACTTCTGCACCGCCCAGCACTAGGCTTAAGCCATAGTGACGCACACGATGGGTAAGCCCCATGTGAGCCCGTTGCAAAAGGGTGAACAATGAGGGATCTAGGCGTGCAGCCAAGGCAATAGCTGGCATATTGCGGCTCAGGCGCAAAGCATCGTGGGCTGCTAATGGGCCTTGAAATTGTTTATCGAAATTTTCAGGATTATATTCACCAAAATTTTCTGGCGTATCCAGAAGCATAGTTTGTGGATGAATAATGCCTTGATCAAGGGCTAAAGCATAAATGAAAGGCTTTAGCGTGGAACCTGGCGAACGACGCGCTTTGGTACCGTCTACTTGTCCATCAATAGTATCATTATAAAAGTCGGCAGATCCTGCCAATGCGCGCACTTCCATACTAGGCCAATGCACTAACAAGGCAGTGGCATTGTGTATGCCAAATAAGGCATTGGCGCGAATAAATTTTTTCAGGGTGTTTTCTATAAAAAGTTGATTTTTTTTATCTAAGGTACTGTGTATTTTATGCGAAATATCGGGAGACTTTTTTAGTCCTTGCAAAATTTCTGTAGTCACATGCGGTGCTATTCTTGGAAGCTCTTGTAGCGTAAAAATTCGCATGGGAGGTGCTTTTTCCGGCACAGGCCACTGTGGATAATGTCTATTCCATTGGCTATGTAAGGTATTTCTGGCTTTTTCAAGAGCAGGGTGAAAAACAAGTCGCCCATATTCTGCACTTTTAAAGGCGCGTTTTTGGGGATTTTGCGGGATAAGGCTCAGGGCAAGAGCCTGACTTACAGTAAGGTTTTGTACAGATTGATGAAAATAAATGCGCGATGCAGCGCGAATGCCTTCTATGTTGCCACCATAGGGTGCTAGGGAAAAATAGGCTTCTAAAACAGCATCATGACCATAGTGCCATACCAGTTGTAAAGCCAAGAGCATCTGTTGTAATTTCCCTTTAATGGTACGTGTTTTCAATTGATATCGTAAACGCACCACTTGCATGGCAATGGTAGAGGCTCCCATACGTCGGCCGCCGCTAAGCATAGAAGTTATGGCGCGCATAATAGCTAGGGGATTTACACCAGGGTGGATATAATAATGGCGATCTTCATATAAGATAACAGCTTGGCGTACATGCTGAGGGATTTCTTGTAAAGAAGCCCGTAGACGGTATTTATCGTCACGACTGAGTCCCATACGCATAAGGTCGCCGTCTCTGTCCATGATGAGCGGGGAATATGTCAGGCCTTGCCAAAGGGGTGGCGGTGGCACAGAAATAATATAGCCTGCTAAGGTCAGGCAAAATATAAGACTTAAGATCAAGCTGCACAGAAAAGTCAGCAGCAGACCTTTACGCCATGTGAAAGGGCGAAATTTTTGTAAAATTTCCATGCTTGTCTATGTATTATGATAAAATATAAAGGAAACGTTGAATAAAAGAAGAGGTGTTCTTATGCTCAACGTTTCCTTAGATGTTATGCGTTACAGCAAAAGCTTATGGAGCAACAATAGTTACCTTACCTGCCGGTGTGCGGCTTTGCAAGGAGGTATCGTAGAGTCCTTCTGCTTGGGCTACAGGTAGTGTATAGGTACCTTTGGTGATGGCTCTAATGTGATATGTTACTGTAGTTCCTTCTGAAGAGGTATCAAACGAAGCAATAATTCTGTCTTCGCCTCTAAAGAGGTTCATTTCGTAACTTGTGCCGGTGTCACCTTCATGGTCTAAAACTAATTCAAAGCCACCGGGGATAAGGTCCACCACGACGACCTGGGCTGAGCCTTGCTGGAGAAGATGTGTCTTTACATCAACGCGCAATACTTGCCCTTGGTTGATAGTGCCTTGGAAGGGCGTGCCGTCTGTAAAGGTAAGCATGCGTTGTACACGTATATTATCATCTATAGCTTTTGTGGGTAATGTAGCGTCATAGCCGTAGCTTTGAATTTGTGCATACATTTTCTGCCCTTTAGGCACACCCACATGGAACATTTCGCACTGGGGCGCAGAAAGGGTGTAGAAATTGGGGAAAATGTCTGACTGCGCTTGTGGAGCATTACTTGTGCTATATTTGTCACACACAGCTTGTACGTTGTTTAAAGCCATGCTTTGTTCTGGGCTTGATTTTAGTATATCTACTAAGGCTAAAGCCATCATGGCTGCATCAGCAGTACTGTGATTTTTATTCAGTCCTGCCATGTATTGTTCTAGTAAAATGGGCAAGATTTCTTGGAATTTTTCGGGGAAATGCTTGGCTAACACACGCGCGTGCATGCCATACATTCCTAAGTCTTCTAACATACCCAATTCACCTATGGAGCCTCCACTGCCTGCCCATTGCTCGATGGCGTTTTTGGTAAGGACTTTTAAGTGCTTTTGAGCTTCTGCATGCATATAAAGTGCAGCATAAGCACCGGCCATGAAGGAATTGTAGATGTCACCTTGAGGGAAGTCATTTTCACGAATAAAGGTTTCACAAAGTTCTAATTGTCTGCTTACTACATAGCCAGCACGAGCCAATACCCAAGTGGCATAGGCGAATGAACGGAATTCTTCTATGGTGTTAGGGCTTTTGTCGCTCATTTCTTCTAAGGTGTTAAATATACCAGGCAGAAGCTCGGACGGGATGGGCATGTGCGCATCGCGTAAAGCCAATACATAGTCAGCAGCATAGGCCGTAAGCATAAGAGGTCTGGGGCCATTGTCAGGCCAGATACTTACGCCTCTATAGTTTTGGAAAGCTGAAATAAGTGCATTATTGGCATTGGCAAAAACACTTTCCTTTTGTTTTGGGCTAAGCATAGATACATTTTTTTCTAGGTCCTTACTTAAAGGAGTGTTGGCCATAACAGCCAAGGGGAAGGCCTTGCTCAAGCTTTGTTCCACGCAACTGAAAGGATAGTTTTGTAAATAACTTAACGATGCTTGCAGTAAAGGCAAGGGAACTGGAGAAAGGGTTAGTGATGTCTGTGCATTATAAGGTAAAAGTTTACGTGGTACATGCACATTGGTTGCTTGACTTAAGAGCAAGGTTTGCTTGCTAAAGCGTGGCAACACCGCCGGACGAATGCTGATGGAAGCACTGCGCTCTATACGTCCGCCTTTGCCATCTTCTATGGTAAAGAGCAGGGTTGCATCGCCGGGTTCTTGCCCCACACGCACTTGATAAGGTAAAAGTTTTTCTTCTTTTGCCTGAAGGGTGATGCTTTGCGGTAAACCTGTAATGCTTAGACTTTTGGTGCCGCTTTTAGCATCAAAACCATGTGTTAAGGTAAGAGTTACCGGAGCATCGGTGGTGTTAGCAATGGCAAGACCTGCTTCAAAACTATCACCCAATGAGGCCATTGCGGGCATTTGTGGTGTTATAACTTGTTGTGCTTGTACAATGACATTACTTTCGCTATGTCCCACAGCTGTATCTGCATGGACAACGGCCATAAGGCGAATATTGCCATTATAATAATTGGGAATGGGGATTTCCATGTCCAAGCCACCGGCAGGAACATCTACTACACCGCTCCACCAGCGAACAGGTGCTTCTTGTTTGCGCTTGAAGGGATTTTGGAATGTGCCCAATAGAGCAAGGGCTTTTTCGCCTTCATAATCGCCACCACCAAAGGCAGAAAGGCGCTGCATTATTTTTTTATCTTGCGGCATTATGC
>CAZBDD010000067.1:0-7186 GCA_964490475.1 uncultured Desulfovibrionaceae bacterium | reverse complement strand
TCGGGTTGAAAAGGTGGAGAAACTTCTTCATATTTTTCTAAATACTCTTCTTTACTAGAAAAACCAAAAAGTTTTATGCTTTCGAAATTACAATCTATGAGTTGATAGTTTTTATCCCAAAAAGACATGCTCAGCGGCATAGCATCTAAAATTACTTTATTACGCGTTTCCGCCCTGTGCACTTTGGCTTGACTTTCTCGTAATTCACGCAAGTCATAAATAAATTCTGCCACCATATCTTGCCCATCGTATACAACACGACGCATGGTAATAAAAGAAGGTATAATATTACCTTTACTATCAAGCCAAAGCCACTCTGTTTTTACCTCCCCATCACGCAAGGTTTGCTCAAGAAGTGCTGCAGACATAGCTACAGAGTTTTCCTCATTTTCTTGCACAGAAGGATAAAAGGCGTGAGGAGAGCGCGAGTAGGAATCCTTACTCTCTATTTGCAATAGTTGTAAAAAACTTGCGTTACAATCTAAGAGTTTCTGTGTTTCGTCCCATAAACACGCCGCGGTAGGAGATGTTTCAAATAAAGCTCTTATATTTTTGTCTTTATCATATACATCTTTTAAGGTATAAATATCCTTTTGCGTGGTAGCAACAAGCCCCGTTATCACTGGCACACCCTGGCATTGTATACGCACAAAAGTATACTGCACTTCCACCGTGGAGTTATCAGACAAAAGATGCTGCCATGCAAAAGCGTGTCCACCTTCTGCAAAAGTTTTAGCTACATTTTTTTGCCATAAATATACAGAGCTCTCTCCGTTAGGTTGCATTTGCGGGCTAGAGGAGTAAAAGTTTTGAATATGTTTTTTTAAGGAAGTGGAGCCAAAAAAAGCTAGATAAGCCTGTGTGCAATACACCATATCACCGTTATCAGTGTAGCAGCATAGAGCAAGAGAGCTTGAACTATAAAGATCATCTAAAAAAGTATATAAGGGCGTTTGCACAAGAAAATCCAGCTCTATCACAGTAAACCTTCTAAAACTTATTGAAAATTAAAACCTTAGCAAAAACAAGTCATATATATGCAAGTTCTTGCTCCATAACAAACTTTTTGCATACTTTTTACAAAAATACAAGCATAGATTTGCATAGGCATCGACTAAATTATCATCGCGCACAGATTAAGCACCGTTTAAAATTGCGACTGGGTTATATGGCTTGGGCAAAGAGTGTTTTTTGTCTACTTCCACCAATGGAGTGCCATCTCTAAATGCGGGTTTTCCCAAAATTCTATATGACCTTTTACGTATAATTTTTTTAAATACCACACACTCTACATTTTATTTAACCAGCACAGAAGCCATCACACCACATTTCTTGCCAGCTTCAATATCCCACTCTTTATCACCAAACAATATGCAATCTTGTGGATCTGCATCAAATTCAAAAAGTGCCCTTTCAATCATACCAGGGTTTGGTTTTCGACAATGGCAGTTTCCTGTAAAATCAGGATGATGCGGGCAAAAATAAAAAGCATCAATATGTGCATCATACTCTACGAGCTGTTCATTCATAAATGTATGCAAAATATGCATATCACTTTCGATATAATAGCCTCTTGCAATGCCAGCTTGATTTGTAACTACAACAATTTTATAGCCCCAGTCCCGCCATTTTTTAATAAAGCTTGGCATGCCATCTATAAAAAACATTTCATCTTTTTTATGCACATAGCCTGTATCTACATTGATGGTGCCGTCTCTATCAAAAAAAGCAATTTTATGTTTTTTAATAAAGTTCTTCATGCTTGTTTGTGCAGTTTCATAGTCTTCTGGAACACCAATATCAATAAAATATCCTGAATTTTCAAAAGAAATCAACATAGCCTCTTCAAGAATATTTTCTAAATAATCTGATTCAAAAGAAAATGTTTTTTCATTAATATGCAGTAAAGCATTCGTGGGAACATAGTAAACACCACCATTAATTAATCCTGCCTGAGTGGGCGCTTTTTCAATAAAATTATTAATAATGTTATCAGTAGAAATTTGCACAGTTCCGTAGCGCGAAAAATTATACATACGCTTGGTAGCAATAATAATCTTGTCTTTGTTTTTTGACATTTCTTTTAAATTTACATCAAAAAAAGTATCCCCATTGAACACAAAAACATTTTTATCGTCACAGAGATTCAAAGCTTGTTTTAACGCACCGCCTGTACCAAGAGGAGTATCTTCCACAGAGTACACAATTTCGACGCCGCGATATCGTTTACCAAAAAAGTTTATTATGCAATCTTTTTTATAACCAACCGCTAGAATTATTCGCGTGACACCTTTTTCAATTATATCATCAAGTATAAACCGTAAAAAAGGCCTATTGCATACTGAAGCCATGGGTTTTGGCACATCAGAAACGATGTGAGAAAGACGAGTACCAAAGCCACCTGCTAAAATAACAGCTTCCATCATTAACTCCTGAAAAGCTTATTTTCAATACATGCACAAATACAATGATACACTGATAAATAAAATTCTTGAATCTTGTACGTTTCGTCTAAAGGCACACAAATATTTACATCTAAAAGTAACAATAAAACTGCCCACAAAATACCTCATGCAGTGCTAGATTCACTTTCACACTTTTTACTAATTACAAAGGATTTACTGAGTATTTTCCTGCAATCATAAAACTATTTTACTCTTAACAAACTCATACGTTCGCTTAATACAAACCGTTTCTGTAAAGCTATCTGTTTTTACACAAAGTTCTGCATTCTCAGGCTCTTCATAAGGGGCAGAGATACCCGTATAATTTTTAATTTTTCCTTCTCGAGCTAATTTATAATAGCCCTTTACATCGCGTAATTCGCACTCTTCTACTGAGCAAGAAACGAAAATCTCATTAAAATCTTCACCTATGATATTTCGTGCCAATTGGCGATATGTACGTAAAGGCGATATAAAAGCAGCAAGGCAAACTACGCCTTGCTTAGCAAGTATGGTGCTCAATTCTGCTATTCGGCGAATATTTTCCGCTCTCCCCTCAGGGCTAAAGGACAAATCTGAGCACAATCCATGTCTAATAATATCTCCGTCAAGTACCGTAACATGAATATTTTCAGCAAAAAGCTGCTTTTCTACGGCATGAGCAATGGTTGATTTCCCAGAACCGGAAAGTCCGGTAAACCAAAAAACACCACCGCGATGCCCATTGCGCATTTCTCTATCTGCTCTATCCACAAAGGCCTGAGGAGCAGTTAAATGTATATGTGTCTTGATATCTTGTGTCATTTTAGTAATTTTTATCTATGTTTACTCAAATATATATTGTTATAAATTGCGTATCATATACTGAAATTTAACAGCTGTGTAAAGCATACGCTAACTCTCTATAGTTTTAAAATAAATAACATAAAACTCATAATTTTATGAAAAAATTATAAACATCAACACCTTAGACGTGTTTTTCATATATTATTTTACATAGAATGTTTTCAGGCGTGTCTTCGCTGCATATTTTTCACGATACTCACCTCCCATTATCTAAGATAAATATATACATAATTTTGTGTAGACACAACCCAGAGGGGTGTATACAGCTACTTTACAAACTAAAGTAAACATGATAGCAAACTCGATATTTTAAATATATCGTAAACAAAGGTAATTTTATGTTAAAAATGAAATTTTATGCTGTTTTTCTTGTTTTTTTATGGACTATTTCCTTAACACTAAGTTTATATATAGTTGGTGGCATACAAGCATTCTATAAAATTTTTATTCCCCTAGCATTTTCAATTTGTGCTATTTTACAAATTTTTATATTATATTCAATAGATTTTAAATTTAAAAAAACAATTTTATTTTTGTTTTCAATATTTTTTGCGATTTTGCACTATGTTTTTTGGTCAATATTACTATACTATGTTAATAAACATTCTTCAATTAGCTATACCGATATAGAAGCTATTGCTCAAACAAATATAGGAGAAGCTTTAGTTTTTATATCTGACGCTGCACAAAAGAATAAATTATTCATTCTTTCCTATATTTCTCCCCTATTAACTATAGCAGTGTTTGTATGTCTCTATAATACATCAATAAATATTAAAATTAAACCCATATTTAAATTTACAAGCTCCATTTTATTAATAACTACTGCATGCTTTTTATTTACTCAGATTGAGGCCATCAAATTTTCCATAGCTAAATATGAGCAATATCACATTAATATGCATACATTGCAAGAACTATCTGAACAAGTTAAAAAAAATTTTGCTTTAGCTAGTAAAAAGGAAGTTGGAGAACTACACGTAATAGTTATTGGTGAATCTGAGAGTAGGGATTTTACAGGGCAATCTAAATTATTTAAAAATACACCATGGCGTGATTCTCTAGTCAACAATAAGGACTGGTTTATTTTTTCCAATGCTTATGCTCATCATACTCACACAGTTCCAGTAGTAACTGCAGCACTTACTGATGGAAGACAAAGTACTGGCTTGTCATACCCTATGAGCACAACCCTAATAAATGTTGCTCAAGCTGCTAATATCAAAACCCATTGGATAAGTAATCAATGTTATATGGGGCCATGGGACTCGCCTATCACCGTTATTGCTCAGCAATCAAACAATGCAAAGTTTTATAATTTTGGTGATTATTTAAAACCCAGTAAAAATACAGATGACCTTTTATTACCAGAGATTAGAAAAACATTACAACAGATTAAACCAAATGAAAATAATTTACTTATAATACACTTATTGGGAAGTCATACTAAATATCCAGACAGATTTCCCAAAAACTTTCAGAAATATGAAATAAGACACAAAGGAAATATAGGAAAAATTTTTGATAACAAAAAAACTATGGAAGAAATGACTAATTATCTAACTGCCATACAATATACCGATTTTATTTTGAGTGAAATATTTTCTGAAATACAAAAACGCTTTCATATTCCTACGACATTTTTATATTTTGCAGATCATGGCGATGATATATTTGGTCTTGGCAATCCACATGACTTTTCAAATTTTACATGGTCTATGTCTAGGATTCCCATGTTTTTGTATCTTTCACCTAGTTATCAAGATAAATATAAAAATAAGGTCAAAAATTTATCCGTAAACGTGGACAAGGTATTTAGCAACGACTTAATTTATGATTTATCTATAGGGCTTCAACACATAACTACTGCCACCTATGATAGCCGCTTTGACATATCAAGTGAAAAATATTCTTTAAATTTTGATAATGCTGCCATTGTTACTTATAAAAAAATTGCCGATGATCCGATGTTAATTGCTTCTCAAAATGCAAGCAAGGACAATAACAAGTTGCTTGGTATGCACAGAGCAAATACTACTTTAAAAGCCAATCAAGGGCTTAGCTTGGGAATTTTTAACTTAGAAATTGATCTTGTTTTTATGGATAATAATGGCAAAAAAGAACTTATTCTCGGTCATGATGTGCCAACATTAACTGGTATGCCTTTACACGTTTACTTAAGTCAGTTAATTAAAAAACCTAGCTTCCTGTGGCTTGATATTAAAAATTTAAATGAAGAAAATAAACATGATATTTTATTATATCTAGAGGGTATTGATGCTGAATATGGCCTTCAAGAAATTGCTCTTGTAGAAAGCTCCAGCTTTAGTACTTTGGAGATTTTTTCTTCTAAAAACTGGCAAACTAGTTATTATTTACCTTGGATGGAAATCATTCAATCCTTTGAAAAAGGAGATGAAAAATTATTTAATGTCATTGCAAAGCGTGTACGTGATCACAAAATATATGGCATAAGCTATGATACAAGGGCCGACTACGCCATAAAAAATAAACTACTAGCTAAACTATCGCCAAATATAAAAGTTTATGGTTGGACATTTAATACCAATTTTCATGATAAAGATATACATGTAAAAGTTTGGCACCATAATCATTTGGAAAAACTTTTAGTGCCATTTGAATCACATTATGGTATATAGTTTTATCACCTAATGTTTGCACAAGATACAAAGATATACTGTACAATTGGTCAGGCTACTATCGTGTTATTTTTATTCTGAAATCCTTGTAATTTAAATTATATTTTTTAAGACGCAAAGCCATAACTCTTTCGGTAAGACCAAGACTTTCTGCGGCATTGCCAAGATGACCATTTGATACTTCAAGACTTTCTATAATACAAGCATACTCGAGTTCATCAAGTTTTGCCTGCAAGCTTGATGAACTTGAGAGAACATTGACCTTTTCATTTTTCCCATGGGTCATAGGGCAATTATTGGCGTGTAAATGTTTTGGTAAGTGCTGGGGCAAAATAATTCTATCATCACTCACCAGTAAGGTTGCACGCTCCATAATATTTTGTAATTCCCTAGCGTTACCCGGCCAATCATAGCGTTGCAACATATCTACTGCCGTGAGTGAAAGACGCAAATTGCTGCGCCCGTTGGCTGCTGCATATTTTTCCATAAAGTGATTGGCAAGCATGGTGATATCATTTTTCCTCTCACGCAAAGGGGCAAGTGTTATGGGAAACACATTAAGTCTATAATAAAGATCCTTACGAAATGTCCCTTGCTCCACCATATCTTCAAGCGAACGGTTGGTAGCAGCAATAATGCGTACATCCACTTGGCGCGTCTCCATACTGCCAAGGCGTTCAAATCGTCTATCTTGCAAAACTCGCAATAGTTTTGCTTGAATAAGCAAACTTAATTCTCCAATTTCGTCCAAAAAAAGTGTCCCACCATGTGCTAACTCAAAGCGCCCACGGCGAAGTGCATTAGCGCCGGTGAAAGAGCCTTTTTCATGCCCAAAAAGCTCACTTTCAATAAGGCTTTCTGGCAAAGCTGCACAATTTAACGAAACATAAGGTTGCGCAGCCCTTGGGCTAGCGGCGTGAATGGCTTGGGCGGTAAGTTCCTTTCCCGTGCCACTTTCACCGCAAATAAGCACTGTGGTACAAGATGCAGCAACTTGTTCAATTTGAGTATAAACGTATTCCATTGCCTCAGAGTTACCCACAAATGCATGCGGACGTGGAGCTGTCTTACTCACCTTATGCAAGTTTGGATTAGCCATGTAACTCTGACGAACCTTAGCTGCACGAGCAAGCATAAAAGCTATAATAGAAAGCAAACGAGCATTCTCATCAAGATCTTGAGTAGTAGTAAAAAGCCTGTCCACACTCAAAGCACCTATAACATGCTCATCAAGCT
>CAZBDD010000066.1:0-7367 GCA_964490475.1 uncultured Desulfovibrionaceae bacterium | reverse complement strand
AATCACCGTAAAAACACAAAAAGCTCATTAAGATAAGCGAAAAGGATTATGCAAAATCATCCCCCTTTGAAAATAGGCCTTGCTGGCTTTGGTACTGTAGGAACAGGCGTTGTACGCACATTGGAAGAAAATGCTGCACTTATTGAACAACGTATTGGACGATCTATCATTGTTAAAAGTGTTCTTGTGCGTGATTCTTCCAAGGCAAGAACGTGTTCTTTGCCTGCCACAGCTCGCTTTGTTTATAATCCGCAAGAACTTACAGATGATCCAGAAATTGAAATAATTTTAGAGCTTATGGGGGGGATAGAAGCCCCTAGTGCATTAATCTCTCGCGCTTTAGATATGGGCAAACATGTGGTTACAGCTAACAAGGCTTTGTTGGCTGAAGCCGGCACAGCTTTATTTGCCAAAGCAGAAGAAAAAGGTTTATCCCTTTTGTACGAAGCTTCTGTGGCGGGTGGCGTACCCATTGTTCAAACGCTAAAAGAAAGCCTTGCGGGTAATACCATTAGTTCTCTTATTGGAATTCTAAATGGCACAAGTAATTATATTCTTTCGCAAATGTCCACAGAAGGTCTTGATTTTGATACGGCTTTACAAGAGGCTCAAGAGCTTGGCTTTGCAGAGGCAGATCCCACCCTTGATATTGATGGTTTTGATGCTGCGCATAAATTGGTTTTACTTATTCGTTTAGCGTATGGCGTGGAGTATCCATATACAGAAATGCCAGTGCATGGCATTCGGCATATGGATAAGCTAGATATTGTTATTGCAAGAGAATTTGGCTATCGCGTTAAATTATTGGCACAAGCTCGCTTAGTAGGAGATGCCATCGAAGCAGGTATTTTCCCAACGCTTATTCATCATCGTTTTCTCATGTCAAGTGTGGGTGGCTCCTACAATGCTATACGTGTAGAAGGTAATGCTGTGGGTTCTTTGTTTCTTCATGGGAAAGGTGCAGGAGATATGCCTACGGCCTCGGCAGTGGTGGGTGACTTGTTGACTGTGGCTCGTGAAGCGAAACCGCATAATACGGGTTTCATACGCCAAGTGTTAGAGCGCGCAAAAATACTGCCACCCAGTGAGAGTGTTTCTTCATACTATTTGCGTTTTACCGTGCGTGATTCCTCTGGTGTTTTACGCGATATTGCAGGCATTATGGCTGCTCAAGGTATTAGCATTGCACAAGTTATTCAAAAACCAGAAGAGCAAGGTTGTGTGCCATTAATTTTTATGACACACGAAGCCAAGGCTCAATCTATGGAAAAAGCTCTTGAAGCCATTAAGGCGCAGCAAACATTACAAGCCGCTCCCGTATGCTATCGCGTTTTACAATAATTAAGTGAAGGTTCTTCCATGCAAGACAATTTTTTAACAAAAATCAGCCATGAAGTGCGTACCCCCATCAATGCCATCATTGGTCTAGGGTTTTTATTTCAGCAAACCAGACTTGATGATAGACAACGCAAGTTTTTAACCACCATTATTTCTTCTGCAGAAAATCTATTACAAACCTTTCAAGGTATTTTAGACTATACTAGTACGGAAGAGGGAACCCTTGAGCTGCAAAGCCTTCCCTTTAATACGCAGGTGTTTTTAGACAATGTGGCGCAGACAACGTCTTTGCGTTGTCAAGAAAGAAGGTTAAAATTTTCTATGACATGCGCAGAGGATGTTCCCCCTGTGTTGATGGGAGATTCTATACGCCTCTCTCAGATTTTGTTAAATATTAGTCAAAATGCCGTAAAATTTACCCCTAGCGGTTATGTGCATATGCATGTTGAAACCGTAGCCGGTGAAGAAGATAAAATACGCTTCTCCATTGCTGATACAGGTATAGGCATTCCCGAAGAGTGGCGGGAAAAGATTTTTGAACCCTTTATGCAGGTAGATAATTCGCATACGCGCACCTTTGGTGGGGCAGGTCTTGGCCTTGCCACATGCAAACAATTGGCCACACTTATGCATGGAGATATTCAGGTTTTTCCCAATAGTGGCGAAGGTACAGAGGGAGAAAATCCTGGAAGTGTTTTTGTGTTGACTTTGCCTTTGCCCAAAGGCGACGAGAGTATGCTTGTGGAAGAAACTCCTCTTAAAGGGCAAAAAATTCTTGTGGTAGACCATAACACTTTACATACGCAATCGGTTGTACCTATTTTATTAAGTCTAGGTATGGACGTGGAAACTTCTAGCCATTCTGAAGAAGCACTAAAGAAAATTACTGAAGCCGATAGAGCAGATGTTCCCTATGATTTTGCATTGATTGCTTGGCAAATGCCAGAGATGGACGGTATTGAAATTGCGCAATATATTCGTGATATGGACAAAAGAAATGAGCCACCTGCCTTGGTGTTGATGTCTGACTATTGCGTGGATGAAGTAGAAATATTGGCTAGTGAAACAGGTTTTAAAGATTTTATTCAAACTCCTGCCAATTTCTATACGTATAGTGATACATTGCTTGAAATTTATGAACAAGTCAAAAATGAGCGTTTAGCTTTAGAAATGGTGAGTGATGTGGTGGAAGATGATGTTCCAACACGTATTCTCTTGGTGGAAGACAATGAAATTAACCAAGAGATTGCTTACGAGGTTTTAACATCTGCCATGTATGAAGTTGATATTGCCAACAACGGGCAAGAAGCTGTGGAATGCGTGCAGACCATGAAATATTCGCTTATTTTGATGGACATACAAATGCCTGTTATGGATGGTCTGGAAGCTACAAAAATTATTCGTGCAGCTGGCTACAAAATGCCTATTATCGCCATGACAGCACATAGCATGGCCGATGATAAAGAAACGTCTATCACAGCGGGTATGAATGCTCACCTAACGAAGCCCCTAGAACCCATGGCTTTGTTTAGCACTATTTCTTCCTTTTTGCCTAAAACCACACAGACCACCAAAAAAGAAATTGTAGATAAAGAAATTAATATTGTCCGTAAAGATAAATTGCCGGATGCTATGGAAGGTTTTAACCTTACCAATGGGCTTGCAGCAGTGGCTGGCAATGAGACATTGTATATTTCTTTATTGCGTAAATTTGCCACAAGATATGCTGATATAAATAAAGATATTAGTGAGTGCATTCAAAAGAATGATTTTGAAACAGCCATTCGTCATGCGCACACCGTGCGTGGTATTGCTGCCAACCTTGGTGTCGAAGCCTTAGCTTCTGCTGCTGAAGCCTTAGAAAAAGCCATTGCTTTAGCACCTAGCATGACAGCGCCTCATTTACGCACTCTAGTTTTACGCCTGACAGAAGCTGTGGAAACCATTAGAAATACTTTGGGCTTTGGTGCTGATTCTGAAGAGTCCGATGCTGTAAAAGAAGTGTCGCAATGCCTAAACCCGGCAGAGAGAGAGCATGCGAAACATGTGCTTGATTTGGCTATAACACGTATGGAGCAAGACTGGGGGCATGCTAACGATATAATTGATTATTTGCTGGAACGATTGCATGAAACCAAGGCCAATGCGCCTTTGACTCAACTAAAACAAGCTTTAGAAGATTTTGATGTGGAACATGCACAAAGTTTGAGTGTTGAAATTCAAAAGATGTTATAGCGGCTTGATTTAGCACCTTCGTTCTGTTTTTATTTCTCGCTGTAGCGAGGTAAATACTGGCGTATATTTATAAGTTACTATATGGACTATAAGTGTTTTTATAAAAAACTCGTTTTGCGATATCAAAGAATTGAGAATGCTTTTTGGGCTTGGGTCGGTTCTTCTTTGTGTTTGCTAAGCATCGTTCTTTTAGATACGTGGATTTTTGAAGCGCAAAATGTAGAATTTCTCATGGCCTCTTTTGGGGCTTCTGCTGTTCTTGTATTTGGCGCACCGCAAAGCCCTTTGGCGCAACCGCGTAATGTTATCGGTGGGCAGTTTATTTCTGCAATTGCAGGGGTAACCTGCCAACTATTTTTAGCAAATTGGCCCACATTAGCCGCCTGTACTTCTGTTTCTTTAGCAATATTGCTTATGACCTTGACAAAAACCTTGCATCCTCCAGGTGGCGCATCTGCTTTGCTTGCTGTGGTGGGGGATGAATCCATAAAACATTTAGGCTATCTTTATGCTGTTATTCCTTGCCTGATGGGCGGAGCCTTGGTGGTAGTTATTGGTATTACATTAAGCTATGTAACAGGGCGCAAAGTGTATCCTATACGATGGTGGTAGGTATGACAGCTTGTTGGAAACGGGTGAAAAAAGATAATTTATTTCGCTAGACTTGTTTTTCAGACTCGGCATTTAAAAAGAGTAATTTTTCGTACCAACCATAAAAGAAAGTTTTCAAAATAAAATTATGAAATAGAGTTTTCACATAAAAAAACGCAGGCTTATAAACTTAGCCTGCGTTTTATCTATTCTATGACCTATTAACTGAATTAATAGCCTCTGTCAGTGATTTGCTGGTTTGTGTACCCAAAGCGTGTACGCATGCAAGATCTAAAATAATCGTTGGTGTCAGGATTAGACATGCTTACTGTGCTGTTGGTCATATCTTGTGCTTGTTCAAAGCAGATGGCCTTAGCAGAATGCCACTTTTGATCTAAGACCAATTGTTGCGATTTTGTCTTAGGAGTACATGCTGTTAATAAAGCTACTCCAAGAAGAACCACTAGAAAAAAATGAATTTTTTGCATAATTTCCTCCTCAAATTTTTTGTTGTCTATTTTTATACTTAAAACAAAAACACTGTCAATAAAGGCACTTTATCATGAAAAGCTATGTTAGGAAAGCACAAAATAGGTGATAGTAGGGCGTTGGAAAATGCTACTAAAGCTAAATGCTACAACTTCTTTATACGCCGAACATTGTTTTCTTGTATATCACGCTTTTTCACCATACCATGTTTACCATTTTTTTTAAGTTCTTAGCGCTTCTTTGAGTAAACAACCTAACGATGGGTAAAGTAGGTATTACGCCCGCTATATTTGGCTTTGTACAAACATTGATCAGCCAAAGAAAGAGGAATTTTAGGGTTAACACTTTCATTTCCTGTATATATTCCAAGGCTTATTGTTATATAAATCTTTTCATGCCCAAGGTAAAAGGGGGTGGTTTGTATGTGTTGTCGAATGCGCTCTGCCGCAATTTCTGCTTCATCAAAAGTACATTGTGGCATAATAATAACAAACTCTTCGCCACCCCAACGAAAAAGACTATCGCCCATACGTAATTGTGTACTCACTTCTGTGGCAAGGTGCTTTAAGATATAGTCTCCAACTTCATGTCCATAAGTATCATTAATGCGCTTAAAATGGTCAATATCAAGCAAGGCCACTGCATACACTTGTTGGCTGCGTTGGCTGTTTGCCATGACCCATTCTAAAAACTTATCACAATAGCGCCTGTTGCCAAGGCCAGTTAAAATATCTGTTAAAGATATTTTTCCAATATGGCGTACTGCATTTTGCAACGCAGTATATGTTCTGGAACGAGAATATTCTATACAACTTACTAAGAGAAAGCCTCCTGTCATGGCCACAAAAAAGCGTAACTGTGTCCCTCTTTCTATGGGAACCGTGGTCAGCTCATTGAGAGGGGTGAAAAAAATAATCAGAGAGGCAGTCATAAAGAACGTATAGAGAATGCTGGCTTTGCGTAGCCCCATGGTTAATACGCAAATGGGTGGAAAAATGCTTATCCAAAGTAAAGATCTATGGTCAGGGCTTGGGTCTCGCAAAATAATAAAAAGCCCAAGCAAAAGTAGTACAGTCCATACTAGCATAGCTATAATGGTTTCGTGGCCTTTATAGCAGAGAAGGTATATGAAAGATACGGTTCCTATAAAAAATGTTATGCCAAGTGGATAAGCAAAGACCGTACCGCCTTCATATAAATTAATGAAAAAACTAATACTAGAGCAAGTAAATGTTAAAATGCAAAGCAAAAATGCTCTAGCACGATTAAACGAGCTGTCATTAAAATTTAAAAGAAAATTACCGGTAGGCTTACCATCAGAGTCAGAAAAAAAATCTTCTATGTTGTGTGGTTCTTCTTTTTCGGGTGGAAAATCAAATTTTGCCATAAAGTTTCTCTGTGTGATTAAAAGTAAATTACTCTGAGAATGTCTTTGCCATTATATAAAAGTAGGTACTAGTATGGGCAAAGTCAATATTGAGGTTACTACAAATCAGAAAGTGCTAGGATTTGTAAAATAAATATTAATACCAAAAATGCTTATAATCTTCTTTTTTGTACTGATAACGCGTTTTCATGCACATTTCAAAGTAGTTTTTCCAAAAAGGATTATGCGAATTATGTGGGCTTTTATTCATATCTGTAGCATCTTTTTTACAAATTCGCATGGCTTCACGTAGGACGTACTCTTCGTGACTGATAGGTTTAGCATCTTGTGTACTTTTTGATGTACACCCTGCCAAAAAGCAAAATGCAATACAGAGTAAAAAAGTATATTTTAGCATGTTATACATTGATGTCATTTTCTGTGTTTTAATCTACCAATTGTTTAATGGGAACTTTTGTATTGTATCCTGTAATGGTAGCAATGGCTACAAGCACTTCATCTACATCTGTAACTCGTACTTCATAAATTCCAAGAGTTTTTCCAGCCCGAATTTTGTGCGCTTCGGCACGTAAGGGGCCTATGCGACCAGGCTCTAAATAAGTAATAGAAGCTTGTGCTGTTACGTAAAATCGCCCACTGGCGTGAGCCACGGCTGCAAAGGCCATATCTACTAAGGAATAAATGGCGCCGCCATGCGCATTGCCCATGCCATTACGATGCATGGGGCTCAGTGGCATACGAGCGATGGCACAGCCATCACATGCTTCAACTATTTCGATATCTAAACGGGTGGCAAAGGTGTCACTACTGTGAAAGTAGTCATTTAATATTTGCGCATCAATAGTTTTCGTTGGTTTTGTAGTCATAGATACTCATTTTATTTTTTAAGGTAAATTTTCTTCGGTAAATAGGGTAAAACCTGCGTGTAGCAACATGCTTGCCCAAATTCCTTGTCCAGAAATAAGCTTTTTTGTAAAGCTTCCATCATAGACAGTATCGCGCCCACAAGAAGGGGAGCGACTTTTTAAAATAGCTGCCTTACACCCTTGAGCTTGAGCTAGCTGCAGGGCGCGCTGCGCTCCTTGTATGAAGGCTTGTGTTTTGTCTTGCCCGTGGATGTTGTACACTCGACCTTGTAGTATTTCGCAAGGAAACCTAGGAGTGGGTAACCCTCCCAATTGTTCAGGGCAAAGGGCTAAAGCTTGGTTACTTTTTATAAGTTGACTTACAAAGGTGCAGGGCGAAGTACCCCCATCATAACGACAGTATTGCCCTGCAAGGCAAGCACTCACTACATAATATGGCATAGGCAAACTATATGAGCTTG